>DASRIK010000616.1:0-6043 GCA_035650035.1 Burkholderiales bacterium
GACCCTCTCCCCGCTTGCGCGGGGCGAGGGAGAGATGAGGAGTCTTGCAAAGTCTTGCTGCAAAAAAATTAGGGCCGCTCGAAAGCAGCCCTAAGTTCTTGAAGTGTTTGGCGCGCCCGGCAGGATTTGAACCCACGACCCCCTGGTTCGTAGCCAGGTACTCTATCCAACTGAGCTACGGGCGCGCTGAGCGTTGAATTATATCAAAGTTTGGCTATTTACGGCCCGGTGCGCGCACGAGCAGCACCGGCACCGTCGCGCCGCGGACAACCGCTTCCGCATCGCTGCCGAGCACGACATGCCGGATGCCACGCCGGCCATGCGTACCCATGACGATCAACTCCGCGCCCGATTTACGCGCTTCCTCGAGTATGCGGTCGGCGACGCGGCCGGTGAAATTCTCATGCAGCGCCGTAGCGACCTCCACGCCCTGCGCCATCGCGAAGGCACGGGCCTCTTCGATGATCTGCTTTCCGGCTTCGACAAAGTCGGCCACGAGCGGTGCTGCCGCAATACCGGTCTCCGGATTCATTGCAAGCGGTGTTTCGTCGACGATGTGCACGAGCCGCACTGAGGCGCCGAGCGCTTTCGAAAGCTTGATCGCTTCGTCGAGCCCGCGTCGCGCCGTCTCGCTGCCGTCCACCGGAACCAGCATGCGCTGATACATGAGAGCCTCCTTGTGATTACGCCGAACGGCTCGCCCGTTCCGACGTCTGCTCTTCGAGATCGAGTGGGCCGATTTTCTGGGGGCGCCACCACGTCGCGGGCCGCAAGCTGCGCCGCACCTGGTCCTCGACGCCGAGCACGATACCGAACAAAGCCATCCGGACCGGCACGCCCGCATCCGACTGCCTGAAAATCGCGAGTCTCGGATCGCCATCGATGTCCGCGCTGAGATCGTTCGACTGCGCAGTACTGTCCCGCGGCAGTGGATGCATGATCACGGCGGTCGGCGAGAGGAAACGCTGCACGGACGACTTGTCTATGCGGAACTTGAGGTTCGTGTCGTCGAAGCGCTCCGTCACGGGGATGCGCTCCTTCTGGACGCGCGTCACGTAGACGACGTCGGCGCCGGCAAGGCTCTTGTCGAGGCGCGACTTCTCGGTAAAGCGATGCCGGGCCGCTTCGACCATCTCTCGGTAATGGTCCGGCAGCTCCAGCCCTTTCGGCGCAACAAACAGGAAGCAGGTGTCCGGAAACAGCAACAAAAGCTGGATGAGCGAGTGGATGGTGCGACCGAAGCGCAGGTCGCCGACCATCGCGATGGTCGCGTTCTCGAGCTTCTTGCCGAGGCGCTGCAGCTCGTTTCGCATCGTATATATGTCGAGCAGCGCCTGCGTGGGATGCTCTCCCTCCCCGTTTCCGCCGTTTATCACCGGGACGTGGGTGGCGCTCGCGAACTGGTGGATCGCCTCGACTTCCGGATGGCGTATCACGAATGCGTCCACGTAACCGCTGATCACCCGGCTCGTGTCTTCCAGGGATTCGCCTTTGATGATCGACGAAAACGTGACCCCGGTCGTGTGAGAGACCGAGCCGCCCAGGCGCATGAACGCCGAATCGAAGCTCAACCGCGTCCGGGTGCTCGCTTCGAAGAACAGGCTCCCGAGAACCGCGCCTTCGAGAACGCGCGTTACCATCTCGCCGCGTGCCACAGGCTGCAGGAAGTCCGCCAGAGCGAAGATGCGTTCGAGCGATGGGACGTCGAATTGCCGGCTCGACAGGATGTGTGTGCCGCTCGTGATCATGAGGCTCTAGGCTCCTGAGTTGGGACCCGGGAGAGGCAGGGTGTAATGGCGAGTGCCGCGGCTTGCGCCGGGGGATGATGCTTTCGTGCGGCGGCGGGCACGCGTGTTCAGGTAGACCGGTGGTATTTGGCGGAGAGAGAGGGATTCGAACCCTCGATACGGGTTTTGCCCATATACGCCCTTAGCAGGGGCGCGCCTTCGACCACTCGGCCATCTCTCCTGATTCGAATATTGTACTTCGGCAACGGTATCGATGCGGTGCCAAGTCCCCATGCCGAGTGGTGCGCGCGCCCCTGAAGCGGCGCCGGAATTTACGACGGCTGACGCCGTGCGACCACTCGTCCATCTCTCCTAATATCGTTCGGCAACGGTATCGATGCGGCGCCAAGTCCCCATGCCGAGTGGTGCGCGCGCCCGCAGGGGCGACCACTGCAAACCCAGAGCCCTAGGATAGCACAGGCCGTCCGGAGTTCCCTGCTGCCTACGCCGGCTGATCGAGGTTGAACGACTTGTGCAGCACGCGCACCGCGAGCTCGGTGTATTTCTCGTCGATAACGACCGAGATTTTGATCTCCGAGGTGGAGATCATCTGGATGTTGATCCCCTCCTCCGCCAGCGCGCGGAAAGCCGCGCTCGCGATGCCGGCGTGGGACCGCATGCCGACGCCGACGATAGACACTTTCGCGATGCTGTCGCCGCTCACGATCTCGCGTGCCTTGATGTGCTCGCGGACGGGCTTGAGGATTTCGAGCGCCTTCCTGAAATCGTTGCGGTTCACCGTAAAGGAAAAATCGGTGAGACCGTCGTGGCCGACGTTCTGCACGATCATGTCGACGTCTATGTTCGCATCACCGATGGGGCCGAGGATCTGATAAGCGATACCGGGGCGGTCAGGAACGCCGAGTATCGTGATCTTCGCTTCGTCGCGATTCGACGCGATGCCCGAGATGACAGGCTGTTCCATTTTCTCGTCTTCCTCGAAAGTGATGAGCGTGCCTTCGCCCTGCTCCTCGAAGCTCGAAAGCACGCGCAGCCGCACCTTGTACTTACCCGCGAACTCGACCGAGCGTATCTGCAGGACCTTGGACCCGAGGCTCGCGAGCTCGAGCATCTCCTCGAAAGTAATCGTCTTCAGACGCCGAGCCTCCGGGACGATGCGCGGATCCGCGGTGTAGACGCCGTCGACATCGGTGTAAATCTGACACTCGTGAGCTTTGAGCGCCGCGGCGAGCGCGACGCCCGTCGTGTCGGAGCCGCCCCGACCGAGTGTAGTGATGTTGCCGCCTTCGTCCACACCCTGGAAACCGGCGACGACCACCACGCTGCCGTTGTCGAGATCGGCGCGTATATTTTTCTCGTCGATCGCGATAATTCGCGCCTTCGTGTGCGCGTCGTCGGTCAGGATCTTCACCTGACCGCCGGTGTAGCTCCGGGCTTGCACGCCCTGCTCCTTGAGCGACATCGCGAGCAGCGCGATCGTCACCTGCTCGCCCGTCGAGAGCATGACGTCGAGCTCGCGCGGATCGGGATTCGTCTGCACGTCTTTCGCAAGCGCGATCAGCCGGTTGGTCTCGCCGGCCATCGCCGACACGACCACGACGAGCTGATGGCCTCGCGCGCTCCACTGCGCCACGCGCCGCGCGACGTTCTTTATACGTTCGGCACTGCCGACTGACGTGCCGCCGTACTTCTGGACGATCAAGGCCATAGCCGCAGGAAGGAAACGAGGGAGATACGGGCGAAGAGACGCGGATTTTAATTGATTTTGGGGCCAAAAACGAGCCACGCCCGTGGTCGGCTCGAAAATTGCCACTTCACGCTGTTCCGATATGCCAGCCGCATTTCCAAATCGAACGTCGCATGCAGCGATGCGACAGAGCGCGTGAACCTATCGCGAAGGTTCATGTCAATCGGGTAACCTCAACCTGCGATCAGAGAGATCACCAATGAAGCCATTCGAGCGCATCAGCAATCCGCGGGAGATCCGCCGCAAACTCCGAATGAATCAGCAGGAATTCTGGTCCCGCATCGGCGTCACGCAAAGCGGCGGCTCGCGTTATGAAAGCGGCCGATCGATGCCCAAACCCGTGCGCGAGCTGCTGCGCCTCGTGCACATCGAGGGCATCGCGCTCGAGCGTGCGCGGGGCGAGGACTTCGAAGTCGTTTCGTATCTGAAGAAAGCGAATCCCAAGCTTTACACGAGCCTTCGCAAAGCGGCGACAGGCCGGACCGCAACGACGGGGGGACGCTCGACCAAGAAGCGGTAAACACTCGCGCGGCGTGGCGGGCGAGCCCTGTTATAATCGGGCGCACTTCCGCCTCAGCCACCCATGCGCATCACCCGCAGGCTCGAATTCGACACGGGCCACCGCATTCCCAATCACGAAAGCCGTTGCCGTCATCTACACGGCCACCGGTACGCGCTCGAGATATCGCTCGCAGGCGAGCCGGTCGCCACGCCGGGCGACGCGCGACAGGGCATGCTGATGGACTTTTCGGAGGTGCGGGCGATCGCGCAGCGCGAGCTCGTCGACGCCTGGGATCATGCTTTCCTGGCGTGGCGCGAAGACCGCGTCGTGCTCGATTTCCTCGCCACCCTGCCGCAGCACCGCACCGTCGTGTTCGACGAGCCGCCGACGGCGGAGCATCTGGCGCAAGCCGCTTTCAGCGTGCTCGACCGCGCGTACACCAACCGCTACGGCAACGGCCTGTGTCTTGAACGCGTGCGCCTCTACGAGACGCCCAACTGCTGGGCAGACGTCGACCGGCTTTAAGCCATGGTCGACCTGCTGCGACACGCAAGCGGCACAATTACAAGTGCCTGTATTACAAGTATCTGCGGCGGCGCGGCATACTGCGGCGCGGGATGCCCTCTCGCCCTGCCGTAGTACAATCCGGCGCCTTGCCGGAGGCGTGGCAGAGTGGTTGAATGCACTGGTCTTGAAAACCAGCAGAGCCGCAAGGTTCTCGTGGGTTCGAATCCTACCGCCTCCGCCATAAGCCGCCGTAACCAGCTGAAATTGCAAGACTTGTATTTCCCAGCGTCGTTCTACCCATAAGCTTACCCATGGCGTTTGCGGCAAACGTTGCCCCCGTGGTTTTGAGCGACTGTCGCCGGGCACTTACTTTTTTGCGGTCCCACCCAGGGCCAGAGAATTGGCGGCTCTACTGGGTCGGCACGGTCGCGCTATTGCGGACGGTCGCGGAAGCGTTGAGGCGTGTTGACGGGCGCACCCGCTCGCCGGCGGCGCCGCTGCCCATGCGACAGGCAGTAACTGCCCTCTTCGCAACGCTTGAAGCGAGTAAGCCGGAGCCAATTGTCTATTGGCAATTGATCGACGACGAGGCGAACAACATTCTCCACCAATACCGTTATTCCGCCGGCAAGGAATTCCGGATTAGACCGCCGGGCGCGGCCGAACCCGCGCAGCTCGCATATCCCTTTTGGACCGGACCGTTCAAGGGAAGAGATCAGCGCAACGATTGATTGGTGGCAGGCCGCTATTGAGCAGATTGAACGGCAGGCAAACGCTGTGCAGGAGCGTCACGAAGAAAAAGCCTAGAGGGCCTGAACGCGCGTCCCGCGGAAGAATGATCTTGGAGTTTTCGCGCGTGATCGTCATTAACTGCAACGAGTGCGCCGTCGCCTTGCCGAGGTTCGCGCGCGTGCTCGCGAGGTAAGCCCATGCGGTACATATACGTTGATGAGGCCGGCACCTCCGAGAATGAACCCGTGACGGTGGTTCTCGGGATCATCGTTCATGCCGATACGCAGTACTTGGATACAGAACGCAAGCTAGCAGACGTTATAGGCACGGTGCCGGCTGAACTGCGGGGTGGCTTCGTCGCGCATGCTACGCGAGTGTGGAATGACCAGAAGCTGCGGCCTGTTTGGTCCATGGAGCGGCGCATTGATTTCCTGAGGGCTATGGTCGGTATTGTCAACGATGCCCGGATTCCGTTCTGCGTGGCGATGACCCGTAGAACAAATCGCGGCGATCCCTGCGGCGTTCTGTCTCGCGCCGACTTTCACCATCAATGGGCGTTCGGGTTATGCATAGCCCACGCCGACCGCTATGTGCGCGAGCGCGCTGGCGCCAACGAGGTTGCTACAGTGGTTGCGGAGGATTGTCCCGAGAAGCGGCGAGTCCTGCGATCAGCCGCAAAGCGCTTAACAGATCAACCGGTCAGGATACGAGCGCGCGTCGCGACGATTGAGGGCAACCGCGAGACTGTTCAGCAGGACGGCGGCGCCGAGTATCGGATTGAGAGAGTAAAGGACACGATCCATTTCG
>DASRIK010000617.1:0-9504 GCA_035650035.1 Burkholderiales bacterium
AAGAAGTGCAGATAGTGCTCCACGACTTCAGGGCCAAACGCGCGCTTCGCGAATTCGCTTGCTTCGAAGCGATCGGTTGCCTCCGCCAACGTATACGGCACGCGCGGGAGATTGCGCGCGGCGTAAACGTCGCCGCTGAAGTGGTCGGGCGGCTCTATGCGATTGCGGATACCGTCGAGGCCGGAGGCGAGCGAAGCAGCGAATGCAAGATACGGGTTGCAGTCGGCGCCCGGTATTCGGCATTCGATGCGCAGGCCTGTGCCGGTACCGACGACTCTGAATCCCGCCGTGCGATTGTCGTAGCTCCACGCGAGCCGCGTCGGTGCCCACGAGCCGTCGACGTACCGCTTGTATGAGTTCACCGTGGGCGCGTAGAAGACCATCACGTCCGGTACGTGCGCGATCCAGCCGCCGAGAAACCATCGAAATACGTCGGAGCACTGGACCGGCCCGAAGGTTTTGTCACCCGGAAACGCGTTCTTTCCTTCGCGCCAGAGACTGAAGTGGATGTGGCAGCTCGAGCCCGCCTGACCGGATGCGAACTTCGCCATGAACGTAACGCTCAACCCCGCCGCATCGGCGAGCTCTTTCATGCATTGCTTGAAGACGACGTGGCGGTCCGCCATCTCCAGCGCTTCGGCGTAGCGTACATTCACTTCGTGCTGGCCCGGCCCCCACTCGCCTTTCGAGTTCTCGACCGGCACGCCCGAGAGTTTCAGATGGCGTCTCACCTGCGCGTGGAAGTCTTCGGTCCGCGTGCCCTGCAGGATGTGGTAATCCTCGAGATACCAGCCGCCTGGCACGAGATCGCGATAATCCTGCTCGTGAGCTTCGCGATAACTCTTGCGAAAAAGGTAGTGCTCGAGCTCCGAGGCCGCGTACGCGTCGTATCCGAGGGATTTCGCGGCATCGAGCTGACGCCGCAGTATCGAGCGCGGCGCCACGGTAACGTATTCGTGTGTCTTTTCGCTTTTCAGATCGCACAGCACGAGCGCGCTTCGATCGAGCCAGCTCGCGCGCCGCAGCGTCCTGAAATCCGGCACGAGATGAAAGTCGCCATACCCGAGCTCCCAGTTCGCGAAGGTGTAACCGGGCACCGGCTCCATTTCCATATCGGTGGTGAGGAGGTAATCGCAGCCATGCGCGCCGTCCTCCACGATGTCCTGGACGAACATCTCCGCGTCGAATCGTTTGCCGAAAAGCCGGCCATAATGGTCGGTGAAGCCCACCACGACCGTTTCGATCTCGCCGTCGGTGACGAGCTTGCGGAGCTCGTCGAGCTGCAGCATCCCTTTCACACCACTGGTGCTCTGGCTCACTGCGGCCTCCTTCGCTTCCGCGTGCCTGGCACGACGCTCAAGCAATTTTCCGGCCGGGATCGCCGCCGCTACCTGTGAAGCGTCATCAGGTTGTTTCCGCGGATGCGCTACTCGGGTGCGTTGGCGTCGCTGCCCACACGCCGCGGCGGAACTGATCCGTCGAGCCGGAATGAAATCGAAGCAGCCGCTCACGCCGTAGGGCGCACCCGGTCGTAAATTGCAAAGCGGTAAGCGTAAGCGTGCTTTTCGTCGCGCGTGAAATCCTGCGCTGACGTTTCGCGCCACTCGCGCACGTCGAATTCGGGCATGAACGTGTCACCTTCAGGTTCCGCGTCCACGGTTGTGAGGTAGATGCGATCGGCGATCGGCAGGAGCTCGCGAAAAAGATCCGCGCCGCCGATCACGAAAACCTCGTTGTCACCGCCGCAGGTTTGAAGCGCCTCATCGACGGAATGCACCACGACCGCGCCGGGCACGGCGTAGTCGCGCTGACGCGTGACGACGACCGTCGTGCGTCCGGGGAGCAGGCGATTGATCGAGTCGTATGTTTTGCGGCCCATCACTATGTGGTGACCCATCGTGAGACTCTTGAAAAGCTTGAGCTCGTTCGGCAGATGCCACGGGATTTGGTTGTTGGCGCCGATGACGCGGTTTTTCGCCATGGCGACGATGAGCGAGACGCGGCAGGCGGGACGCGAGAGCTGGGAGGCGGCGCGCTCGTCGTCGGTCTTCGTCACCTTCTTTCGTCACCCTTTTTCATCACCTCTTATACAGCTACCGGTGCCCGGATGGCCGGATGCGGCTCGTAGTCTTCCAGCGTGAAGTCCTCGTATTTGAACGCGAAGAGATCTTTCACCGCCGGGTTGAGCTTCATCACCGGAAGCTTTCGCGGCTCGCGTGATAGCTGCTCGCGCGCCTGGTCGAGGTGATTGAGATAGAGATGCGTGTCGCCGAACGTGTGCACGAAATCGCCGAGCTTCAGATCGCAGACCTGCGCGATCATCATCGTGAGCAGCGCGTACGACGCGATGTTGAAAGGCACACCGAGGAAGATGTCGGCGCTGCGCTGGTAGAGCTGACACGAGAGTCGGCCGTTCGCGACATAGAACTGGAAGAAGGCGTGGCATGGCATGAGCGCCATTCTGTCCAGGTCGGCGACGTTCCAGGCGGACACGATCATTCGGCGGGAATCCGGGTTCGTCCGGATCTGCTGAAGCACCTGCGCGATCTGATCGATGTGCCGACCATCCGGCGCGGGCCAGGAACGCCACTGGTACCCATAGACCGGACCGAGCTCACCGTTTTCGTCGGCCCATTCGTCCCATATCCTGACGCCGTTCTCCCGGAGATACCGCACGTTCGTCTCGCCTTTCAGGAACCAGAGCAGCTCATGAACGATCGACTTCAGGTGAACTTTTTTGGTCGTGAGCAGCGGGAAGCCGGCGTTCAGATCGAACCTCAACTGCGCGCCGAAGATGCTCAACGTGCCGGTGCCGGTGCGGTCGTTCTTGCGCGCGCCGTGCTCCAGGATCTGGCGCATCAGGTCGAGGTAGGGACGCATGGCGGGATTATAATCCGCGTCTTTTCGCCGCGACCTCATTCCGATGCTCGCAAAGCTCGAACAACATCGCTCGCCCTTGACGGCTGCGGAAGCGCGGCGTATTCGGCACCTGCTGATTGTCCTGCCGAAGGTGGAAAAGCCGGCGGAGCTCAAAGGCATCCCGCACTTGGACGCGCTCGAAGGCGCACTCGGGCGCCGAAAGAAAACGGTCTCGGATCTCCGCAAATCGCCGGTTACGACGGACCTGCCGCACGGCGCGCTCGTCTCGTGGATCGTCGACGATCCGGAGCGCCCCATTTTCGAGCGTCACACTGTCATGCGCAAAGCGCTCCAGCCCTTGCTGGCGGAACATCCCGCGACGATCGGCATCGCGGTTTTCGGCGCGGCGGACGCGAAAGCTTCGGCAGCGGAAGCTGCGGTCTATGTGGCCTCGGTGAACGGTGCGCGCTTGCCTGAGCGCAAGAAAAAAACCGAAGGCGGGTCCCTCCAGACGATCCGCGTGTACGGCCATCAGGATGGGAGCGCATACGCGAGCCTCCGTGCCCGCGCCGAAGGCAATGTGCTCTGCCGCGAATTGACCGTGCTGCCGCCGAACGAGCTCACGCCCGGCAGTTATCGCCAACGGCTGCGCCATCGCGCGCGACAGGAAGGGTGGCGTATTCGGGAATACGACATGAAGCGCCTGCGCAGAATGCGCGCAGGGGCGTTTGTCGCGGTCGCGCAGGGGAGCGAGCTCGAAGATGCCGCCATCGTTCACCTCGCGTACCGGCCACGCGGAGCGAGGAAGAAGATTGCGCTCGTGGGCAAAGGTATCTGCTTCGACACCGGCGGCCACAATCTGAAACCCGCCAGGTACATGGCCGGCATGCACGAAGACATGAACGGCTCGGCGGTCGCGCTCGGAATCCTCGTCGCGGCGAGCCGCTCGAAGTTGCCGGTCGCGATCGATTGCTGGCTCGCGATCGCTCAGAACCACATCAGCCCGAAAGCTTACAAGCAGAACGACATCGTCACGGCGCTCAATGGAACCACGATCGAGATCGTACACACGGACGCCGAAGGCCGGATGGTGCTCTCGGACACGCTCACGCTTGCTGCGCGCGAGAAGCCGGATGTCATGATCGGCTTTGCGACACTCACCGGCAGCATGCATACGGCGCTGGGCGACCGTTACAGCGGCATTTTTGTGACCGGCGACGATCTCGCACGCGAGGCACTTTCAGCTTCAGCGGCGGCGGGGGAACGCGTCTGCGTTTTTCCGATGGACGAGGATTACGATCAGGCACTGGACAGTCCAGTAGCCGACGTGAAGCAGTGCACTCTGGAAGGTGCTGCCGATCATATTCTCGCCGCGCGCTTGCTCAAGCGCTTCACTGAAGACCGGCCGTGGATACACATGGATCTCTCAGGCTCGAGCTGCAAAGGCGGGCTTGGCGCAGTTGCCACGGATGTGACCGGATTCGGTGTCGCATGGGGCCACGCGTTCCTGGAGTCGCTGGCGGAAACTTAATTCGTTAAACTCGATTCATGTCTGGCAGCACGCTCGGAAAACTTTTCACCGTCACGTCGTTTGGCGAAAGCCACGGGCCGGCGATCGGCTGTGTGGTCGACGGTTGCCCGCCGGGGATGGTCCTGTCCGAAACGGACATCCAACCCGAGCTCGACCGGCGTAAACCCGGCACATCGCGTCACGTCACGCAGCGCCACGAGGAAGATCGCGTGGAGATTCTTTCCGGTGTCTTCGAAGGCCGCACGACCGGCACGCCCATCGGGCTCCTCATCCGCAACGTCGATGCGCGGAGCAAGGATTACTCCAAGATCAAGGACATGTTTCGGCCCGGCCACGCCGATTACACGTACTGGCAGAAATATGGCATCCGCGACTACCGCGGCGGTGGACGCCAGTCCGCGCGCGAGACCGCGGTTCGTGTCGCAGCCGGCGCGATCGCGAAGAAGTGGCTCGCGGAGCAGTACGGCATCGTGGTTCGCGGCTACATGGCGCAGCTCGGTCCCGTCGAGATTCCGTTCGAGTCCTGGGATGGCGTCTACGACAATCCGTTCTTCGTAGCGAATGCCGCTTACGTCGCGCGGCTCGAAGAGTTCATGGATAAGCTGCGGAAATCAGGCGATTCGGTCGGCGCGAAAATCACGACGGTCGCTTCGAACGTTCCGGTCGGCTGGGGAGAGCCCGTATACGACAAGCTCGACGCCGATCTCGCCTACAACATGATGAGCATCAATGCCGTGAAAGGCGTGGAAATCGGCGCCGGTTTCCGAGCCGTCACGCAGAAAGGCACGGAACACTCCGACGAGATGACGCCGCAAGGCTTCGTTTCGAACAACGCCGGCGGAATCCTGGGCGGCATTTCGACGGGGCAGGATGTCGTGGTGCACGTCGCGGTCAAGCCGACGTCCAGTATCCGGCTTGCGCGCCATACGATCGACATTCACGGGCAGCCGACGATCATCGAGACGCATGGGCGCCACGACCCCTGTGTCGGCATACGCGCGACGCCGATCTGCGAAGCGATGGTGGCGCTCACGCTGATGGACCACGCGCTGCGGCATCGCGCGCAGAACGCCGACGTCGCTTGCGCGACGCCGCGCATCGAGGCGCAAGCACCGGCCGAAGTGATTGCACGGCTGCGCGCAGCTGCCGCGGTCGAAGATCCCGAGCCCGACGAAGCTTAGCGGCTGCGTCCGGTGGCGCACCGCATTCCCTACGGCCGCCTCGGCGGCTTTTATTTTTTCTACTTCGCGTATCTCGGCGCGTACGCGCCGTTCTTCAGCCTCTACCTCGACAGCATAGGCCTCACGCCGTTCGACATCGGTGTCGTGATGGCGCTGCCGCAGATCACGCGGATCGTTGCGCCGCATCTCTGGAGCTGGGTCGCAGATACGACTTCCCGGCCCGTATGGGTCGTGCGTATCACAGGCGTTGCCGGAACGATCGTTTTTCTCGCGATCTTCGCAAGCACGCGCTTCGCGGTCGTGTTCGCGACGATTTTCGCGATGACGTTCTTCTGGAGCGCTGCCCTGCCGCTCATCGAAGCGACGACACTCACGCATCTGGGCGAGGAAACGACGCGCTACGGGCGAATACGCGTATGGGGCTCGATCGGTTTCATCGCCGCGGTCGTAAGCATCGGATACGTGCTCGATCACGTCCCGCTGACCGCCGTGCCGGTGCTGGTGCTCGCGATGATGCTCGGCATGCTCGCCTGTGCTTTCCTCGTGCCGGAGGCCCCGGTCGCCCATCACGACGAGGAGACGAGTGTCGGGCGCGTGATATTCAAACCCGAAGTCATTGCGTTGATCGGCGCCGGGGCATGCATGTCCGCCGCGCATGGACCGTATTACACGTTCTTCTCGATCTACCTGGTCGCCGAGGGTTACAGCAAAGCGGCGACCGGCTGGCTGTGGGCGCTCGGCGTCATCTGCGAGATCGCCATCTTCGCGTGGATGCCGCGGCTTTTCCGCGCGTACTCGCTAAGGAGCATCCTCATCGCGAGCTTCGCGCTCGCCGTGGTGCGTTTTCTCACGATCGGCTGGCTGGTGCAAAGTCTCGCGGCGCTCCTGGCAGCCCAGGTGCTGCACGCGGCGACATTCGGTGCGTTCCACGCGGCGTCGATCGGGTACGTGCACAAGATGTTCAAGGGACGGCTGCAGTCCCGCGGTCAGGCGATTTACGGGAGCGTCGCGTTCGGCGTCGGCGGCGCGATTGGCGGCCTGGTCAGCGGCTACGTGTGGGATAACTGGGGCGCGGCGCCTACATTTACCCTGGCGGCAGCTGCGGCGCTTGCCGGAATGCTGATCCTCACCTGGAAACTGCGGCCGGAGTGAGCTTGTTGGGGAAGCCACAGGCGTGTAATAATCCCATGTTTCAGATACTTACCTCGGTCTATGGCCTCGAGTAACCCCCGCACTCTTTACGACAAGCTCTGGGAAAGCCATCTCGTCCGGCAGGAGCCGGACGGCACGGCCCTCATTTACATCGACCGTCACCTCGTCCATGAGGTGACGAGCCCGCAGGCATACGAAGGTCTCACGATGGCCGGCCGCAAACCGTGGCGCGTCGAATCCGTTGTCGCCACGGCTGATCACAACACGCCGACGAAAGACTGGGACAAAGGGATCGCCGATCCTGTGTCGAGACTGCAGGTCGAGACGCTGGACGAGAACATCAAGAAGTTCGGCGCGAAGGTGTACTTTCCGTTTCTCGACCGCCGGCAAGGGATCGTCCACGTAATCGGCCCGGAACAGGGCGCGACACTGCCGGGCATGACCGTCGTCTGCGGGGATTCGCACACGAGCACGCACGGCGCGTTCGGAGCGCTCGCCTTCGGCATCGGTACGAGTGAAGTGGAGCACGTGCTCGCCACGCAGTGCATGGTGATGAAGAAGTCGAAAACCATGCAGGTCCTCGTGGAAGGCACGCTGCCCGACGGCGTCACGGCCAAAGACATCACGCTCGCCGTGATCGGAAAAATCGGCAGCGGCGGCGGCACGGGCTATGCGATCGAGTATGCCGGCTCCGCGATCCGGGGCTTGAGCATGGAAGGACGCATGACCCTGTGCAACATGGCGATCGAAGCCGGCGCCCGGACCGGGCTCGTCGCCGTCGACGATAAAACGATCGCGTACCTGAAAGGCCGCGAGTTCGCGCCGAAAGGCAAGCTCTGGGACCAGGCAGTCGCGTACTGGCGCACGCTCAAGAGTGATGAAGGCGCGAAGTTCGACAAAGTGGTTACGCTCCGCGCCGACGACATCAAGCCGCAGGTGACCTGGGGCACCAATCCGCAGATGGTGGTGCCGGTCGACAGCAAGGTGCCCGATCCTGCGCAGGAGCACGATCCCGTGCAGCGCGAATGGATGGAACGGGCCCTCAAGTACATGGCGCTCGCACCGAACACGCCGATCACCGAGATCAAGCTCGACAAGATTTTCATCGGCTCGTGCACGAACTCGCGCATCGAGGATCTTCGCGCCGCGGCTCACGTGGTGAAAGGCAAGCGCGTTGCACCGAACATCAAGCTCGCGCTCGTCGTGCCGGGCTCCGGCCTCGTCAAGGAGCAGGCCGAGAAAGAAGGCCTCGACAAGGTCTTCACCGAAGCCGGTTTCGAATGGCGCCAGCCCGGCTGCTCGATGTGCCTCGGCATGAACGACGATCAGCTTTCACCCGGCGATCGCTGCGCGTCCACGTCCAACCGCAACTTCGAAGGGCGCCAGGGCCCCGGCGGGCGTACGCACCTCGTGAGCCCCGCAATGGCCGCCGCCGCGGCGATCGCAGGGCACTTCGTGGACGTTCGTCAACTGGGATGACCATGCGCTTGACCGCCTTGCTCGTTCTCGCCGTCTCTTTGGTTCTCGCCGGTTGCAACACCGTACGTGGTGTGGGCCAGGACATCGAAGCGGCGGGCAAGGGCATCCAGAAAAGCACGAGATAAATACGATGGAAAAGTTCATACGCCAGGAAGGCCTCGTAGTCCCGCTCGATCGCGCGAACGTCGACACGGACGCGATCATCCCGAAACAGTTTCTGAAATCTATCAAGCGCACCGGCTTCGGACCGAATCTTTTCGACGAGTGGCGCTATCTCGATCGGGGCGAGCCGGATCAGGACAATTCGAAACGGCCGCTCAACCCGGATTTCGTGCTGAACAAGCCCGAATATCGCGGCGCGACCGTGCTGCTCGCACGGGAAAACTTCGGCTGCGGCTCATCGCGCGAACACGCGCCGTGGGCACTCCTTCAGTACGGGTTCCAGGCGGTGATCGCCCCGAGCTTTGCCGACATTTTCTACAACAACAGCCTCAAGAACGGGCTCCTGCTGATCAAGCTCGATCCGAAAACCGTCGATCGGCTGTTTCAGGAGTCGCAGGGCAGCAAAGGTTATCGGCTGGCCGTCGATCTCGAGCAGCAGAGCGTCACGACGCCCGGCGGCGAAAGCTTCAGCTTCGACATCGATCCCTTCCGGAAGCATTGCATCCTGAACGGGCTCGACGACATCGGGCTCACGCTCGCGCACGCGGACGAGATCAAGACGTTCGAAGGGAAGCACAAGCAGGCGCAGCCATGGCTGTTCGACTAGCCCCTCGCCCCAACCCTCTAACCCTGCGGGGACGAGGGAGAGCTCGATGAAAGTCGCGGTTCTGCCAGGCGACGGCATCGGGCCCGAGATTGTCGCGCAGGCAGCCAAGGTGCTGCGCGCGCTCGCGTCCGATGGGCTCAAGATCGAGCTCGAGGAAGCGCCGTTCGGCGGCGCGGGTTTCGACGCGCACGGCGATCCGCTGCCATCCTCGACGCTCCAGCTCGCGAAAGCGGCCGATGCGGTGCTCTGCGGCGCGGTGGGTGGGCCGAAATACGACGCGCTGCCCCGACCGCAGCGCCCCGAGCAGGGCATCCTGCGCATACGCAAGGAGCTGGGCCTTTTCGCGAACCTCCGTCCCGCCGTGTCGTATCCGGAGCTCGTCGGCGCCTCCACGCTGAAGCCGGAGGTCGTTTCGGGCCTGGATATCATGATTATCCGGGAGCTCACCGGCGACGTTTATTTCGGCCAGCCCCGCGGCCGCCGCGAAAACGCGCAGGGTGAGCGTGAAGGCTACGACACGATGCTCTACTCCG
>DASRIK010000618.1:0-8034 GCA_035650035.1 Burkholderiales bacterium
CAGATAGCGGATGGTACGGGGATGAAAAGGCAGGAAGGTATTGCGGTTCCAGTTCGCGAGCACCGTCTCCTTTGCGGCGGCGTGGCCCTTGACCATCTGCGGATTGTTCTCCAGAACGGCCTTCGTGATCGCGTAAACGAGATCGTCGGGCATGTCCTTGTGCGCGATCGCGAAGTTATACACGCCGACCGTCCTGTGATCTTCCGTCTGCTGTTTGTACGTGCCTTTGGGGATCAATGAATCGGAAAGCTCGGGATAGGCCGCCTTCAGCTTCTTCAGCTCGTCGTCCGTGAAAGTGAAGAAGCGCACCTTGTTGGTCGTCTCGAGCTCGGAGTAAGCGGCAATCGGAATGCCCGCGCAGAACGGAAACGCGTCGATCAGGCCGTCCTGCAGATTGGCCGACATGTCGGAGGCTTGCCCGTTACGTATGGTGGTGTTGACGCCGAGCGTCTTGAAGAACAACGGGAAGTACGTGCCGCACGTACCGGCGCGCGGCCCCACACCGGAGCGTTTGCCTTCGAGCTCCTTCACCGACTTGATGCCGGCCTTCTCGAGCGCGACGAAGTGAAAAGGTGTGTCGTACATCGGGAACATCGCACGGATGTTTCGATACTGCTTGCCTTTGGTCCAGTCGCCTTTGCCTTCCCACGCCTGCAGCGCGACCCCCATCGTCGTCATGCCGAAATCGATCTGCTTCGAATCGGTCAGGATGATGTTCTGGTTCGGACCCTGCGTCTGCTGGGTGCTGATGTTCGTGCCGATTTTCTCGTTGACGAGACTCGCCCACACCTGCCCGTACACGAAAAACGTGCCGCCGACGGACGCGGTGCCGAGCGTGAGCGTTTTCGACCAATTGGGATTGGGTTTCGCCTGAGCGGCGGCGCCTGTGGAAATAGTCAGCCCCACCAGTGCCGCAGCCGCGGCAGTAAGCACACGCGCGAACTTCATGGGTCACTCCTCCGTTAATTATCTGGTCACGCGGCTTCGCACGCGCGCCGTTTACACCTTCGGTGCCGCGTTCAGATTAACACAGCTCCCTTCTGAAAATGCAGTGGCCGCGAGTGTCTCATCTTGATTGAAATCAACCGGGGACGCTACCCGGCGGCGAGGCGCTGACCGCGGGCCTGCTGCCGCGTCCCGGCTACAGCTCGCGCCAGGATGCTGCGATCGACGGCTCTCCGCTCCCTGCGCGGAAGCGGTAGTCCACACCGGCACCCGGCACGCAGGCGAGCGTGTCGCCGCAGTAGATGAAGGGAAGCCGCTCCCGCTGCCATGGTGGGATGCCCGCTTCCTGAAGCAGGTTCTTTACCGTGCGCCGGGGCCGCCGCGGGTCAGGTTGCAGGCGTTCTCCACCCCGCCTGCACCGTATCGTGACTGCGGCACGCTGGAGCTTTGCGGCACTTAGCCCTGCACCGCGCCCGCGCGTCATCGTCAGCACACCGGTCGGCAGCGCGAGCTCCCTCTCTCCGCGCCAGGTAACCACGGCGTCGTCCACACTCGAAAGCCGAGACGGAACGAGATGGATGACGCCACGGTGCAGCCGCAACTCGCATGATCCGAGATCGACGACGACCCGTGCGCCCCTTCTGGCGCCGAGCGCCTGCCGCAGCGCCTCCGTCAGACGTGCGCTCTCCGGCATCCGCCACCCGCCCATATTCAGAAGGAAGCGCAGCAGGTTCTTTGCACGCGCCGGAGAAAGGGCTCGCATGGCGTCTACGCTCAGCCCATCTCCCGATCGGACAGTCGCGGCGTCGATCGCAGCCAGCTCGTCGAGCAGTCCGGCGGCCTCGCCGAGATTGCGGGCTGCACGTGCAAGCGTTTCGCGATACGCGGGCACCCGCTGCGCGATGCGTGGCACCACTTCGCTGCGCAGCCAGTTTCGGGCGTAGTGCGTGTCGGCATTGCTTTCGTCCTCGATCCATTCGAGCTTGCGCCGCCTGGCGTAGCGTTCGATCTCCCCGCGCGGAACGTTCAGCAATGGACGAACGATCGAAGGCGTTCGCCCGGCGCCAGTGCGCACGGCCGGCATGGCTGCGAGGCCTTTTACGCCGGCGCCCCTCAGGAGCTGCAGAACTATCGTTTCGGCCTGATCGTCGAGATTGTGCGCGAGCGCGATGTGATCCGCGCCGCTTGTCATAAGCGCGGCGTAACGTTCGGCGCGCGCGGCGGCCTCGATGCTGTTGCCACGCTGCACCTCGACTTTAACGACCTTGCATCGGACTGAAAGCCTGCGACATGCCGCACGACAGAAGCGCGCCCATGCCGCGGCGTTCGGCGAAAGCTGGTGATTGACGTGAAACGCCTCGAGACAAAACCCCATGCGTGGCGCGAGACGCACGAGCACATCGAGGAGCACGATCGAGTCGATACCGCCGCTTAAACCGAGAACCAGCCGCTGGCCGGGCAGCACCACGCCGGTGAGTGCAGCGGCGACGTGCGAGACAAGAGACTTGCGGGCGCTACTTCGCTTCGGCTTCCTTGAACTTGCCATAGCCGATGAGTTTCTCGAAGCGCGCTTCGAGGAGCTCGTCAACGGGCTTATCGCGCAGCTGCCGCCAGCTCTCCAGGAGCGCCTTCTTCAGGTTCTGCATCATCGTGTCGTGCTCGCGATGTGCGCCGCCGAGCGGCTCGTGCACGATCTTGTCGACGAGCCCCAGCGCTTTGAGGCGCGTCGCCGTGATGCCGAGGGTCTCGGCGGCTTCAGGCGCGTGCTCGGCGCTTTTCCAGAGGATCGATGCGCAGCCCTCGGGTGAAATCACCGAGTACGTCGCGTACTGCAACATGAGCGTCGTATCGCCCACGGCAATGCCAAGCGCACCGCCGGACCCGCCTTCGCCGATCACCGTGCAGAGTATCGGCACTTCGAGCTCGGCCATTTCGTAGAGATTGCGTCCGATGGCCTCGGACTGCCCGCGCTCTTCTGCCCCGACGCCAGGATACGCACCAGGCGTGTCGATGAACGTAAAGACGGGGATGCCGAACTTCTCCGCGAGCTTCATGAGGCGCAGCGCTTTGCGATAACCCTCGGGTTTCGGCATGCCGAAATTGCGGCGGATCTTTTCTTTCGTGTCGCGGCCCTTCTGATGGCCGAGCAGCATGCACGGTTCGCCGTTGAACCGCGCGAGCCCTCCCACGATCGCGGGATCGTCCGAGAAAGCCCGGTCGCCATGCAGCTCTTCGAAATCGGTGAAGATGCCCGTGGCGTAATCGAGCGTATACGGCCGCTGTGGATGACGCGCAACCTGCGCGATCTGCCACGCCGTCAACTTGCCATAGATATCGCGGGTCAAAGCCTGGCTTTTCCTCTGCAGGCGCCCGATCTCCTCGGAAATGTCGAGGGCTGAATCGTCCTGGACGTATCGCAGCTCCTCGATTTTCGTTTCGAGCTCCGCGATCGGCTGCTCGAATTCAAGGAAGGTGGTTTTCATAGCGGCATCATATCGTAAGGCCTGAGCCGATTCATTCACACGGCTCACGGCCGACGGTCAATACCACGCGACGCCGTTCCCGCGGGGGTCGCTCGCGGCATGCGCCGCGCCGGTCCGCCTCGCCTTGAACACCATCTGCATGTTGCCCCAAGCCCGCCGCGCTTCACGTACTTCGTGGCCTTTCGCTGCCATCGCCGCGCGCCACTCGCCCGCGTAGCTCTCGGGTTCGATTTCGACCCGATCCGGCCAGTACTGATGATGGTATCGCGGCATGCTGACCAGCCGCCGGAGGTCCACCTCGGGCGTGCGGACGTACTCGAGTATCGCGAGCAGCACCTGGCTCACGATGCGCGAACCGCCGGGCGCGCCGAGCACGAGCACGCCTTTTCCATCTTCCACGAACGCCGGCGTCATGCTCGAAAGCGGCCGCTTGCCGGGCTCGATCCGATTCGCCAGCCCGCCGCGAAGCTCGAACGCATTCGGCACATCCGCGCGCAGGCTGAAATCGTCCATTTCGTTGTTCAACAGCACGCCTGTCCCCGGAGGTACGATGCCGGCGCCGAAAAGGAGATTGATCGTCAACGTCGCCGCGACGCGATTGCCTTCGTTGTCGACGACGGAGAGGTGCGTGGTGTGATGGCTCTCGAGTCGGGCCGCATCGATCTCACCCAGGGCCTCGCTGCGCGTTGCGTGCGCGATGTCGATATCGGCGGATTTTTTCAGTGCATGTTCGCGCGAGACGAGGCGGCTCACGGGCACGGCGACGAAATCGCTGTCCGCCAGGTAACGCGCGCGATCGTGAAAAGCGCGGCGCAAAGCTTCGACGACGAGATGATCCGTCGTCGGTGTGCCGATCGCGCCGAGCGAGAAGCGCTCCAGCATACCCAGTGTCTGCGCAAGGGCGATGCCGCCTGCGGATGGCAGCGCAGCCGCGGTAACCGTGGCACCGCGGTAGGTGAAGCGGACAGGCTGGCGCTCGACGACCTTGTATCCGCGCAGATCGGCCTCGGCCCAGGCGCCGCCCGCCTCGGTGACGGCTGCCACGAGGGCGCGCGCGACGGGCCCTTCGTAAAAACCGGCAGTGCCGGAGTGCGCTATGCGCTCGAGCGTTTGTGCGAGCTCGGACTGACGCAGCACGAATCCGGGCTGCGGCGCCTTGCCGCCGTCGAGGAACACGCCCGTGCCCTGCCCTCCTTGCAGGAAGCGCTCGCGCAGCGTGGCGATGCGGGCATAACGCGCGTCGACGGGAAATCCGTCCCGCGCGAGACGTATTGCCGGCGCAAGGGAGAGCGCAAGCGGAAGCTTTCCGTAACGAGTCGCGACATGTACCAGACCCGCAGGCATGCCGGGTATGGCCGTAGAGGTCCCGCCACGCGTGGTTGCGCCGGGAATGGGTTTGCCCCTGGCATCGAAGTAATCTGACGCCTTTACGCCCGCGGGCGCGGTCTCACGCGCGTCCACCATGATCTCGCGCGCATCCGACGCGCGGTGGAGCAGAAAGAACCCGCCGCCGCCAAGGCCCGACGAATAAGGCTCGACGACCGCAAGTGCTGCCGCAACTGCGACCGCTGCGTCGAAAGCATTACCGCCGCGCTCCAGCATCGCCTGCCCCGCTGCGGTCGCAAGCGGGTGTGCCGACGCGATCGCGGCCGTCTCGTGCCCCGCACGCGGCAATGCCGCGCATCCAGCGAGGACGAGCACAACCAATGCGACGCACACGTGCGCATAGCAACCGCGTGCGAGCAGGCGCAGTGTGTGCAGCTTCATAGATCGAGCGCGACTATACCACCGTCGCCTGTGACCACGCGGCGCACTTTCGACTCTGCCGGCTCGCGTATAGTTACGCGCACTCGAAATGGAGGAAAGGCTCATGAAATCCCTGGTGATTGGATCGATCGTGCTCGGCGCGCTTGCGTCCGCAGCGCACGCGCAGACTTCGAGGGACTCGGCGCAGGGTTATCCTGCCAAGCCGATACGCCTCGTGGTCGGTTTCACGCCCGGCGGCGGTGTCGATATCAACGCGCGGCTCCTTGCACCGAAGCTGACGGAATATCTCGGACAGAACGTAATCGTCGACAACCGCCCTGGCGCCGGCACGAACATCGCCAACGAGTTCGTGGCAAAAGCGCCGCCCGATGGTTACACGCTGCTCGTGAATACGGCGGCGCTCGTGATCAATCTCAGCCTCTACAAGAAAGTCGCATTCGAGGCGAAAGACTTTGCGCCGGTCTCCCTGTTCTCGGAGAGCCCCAACATCCTCACCGTGCATCCCTCGCTGCCGGTGAAGAACGTGAAGGACCTCGTCGCGCTCGCAAAAGCAAAACCCGGCAGCATGAATTTCTCGTCGGCGGGAAGCGGTACCACGCAGCATCTGACGGGCGAGCTCTTCAAGCTGCGCACCGGCACGAACATCGTCCATGTGCCCTATAAAGGCAGCGCGCCTTCGCTCACGGCGCTCCTCGGCGGCGAAGTCGAGATGACTTTTGCCAACATACCGGCCATATCCGCCCACGTGAAAGCGAAGCGGCTGCGCGCGCTTGCCAACGCAGGCGTCAAGCGCTCAGCGCAGATGGCGGATGTGCCGACGCTCAAAGAGTCTGGCGTGAACGGCGTCGAGGTCGTCGTCTGGTACGGCGTGTTCGCTCCGGCGGCCACACCGCGCGACGTCGTAAATACGCTCGCAGCCGCGATCCAGAAGTCGGCGCGTTCCCCCGATACGCGCCAGCGGCTGCTCGATCAGGGTGCGGAGCCGGTCGGCAATTCGCCCGACGAGTTTGCGAAGCTCGTGCGCGCGGAGCTCGTGCGATGGGCGGAAGTCGTCAAGGTCTCGGGCGCCAGAGCGGATTGACGGGCATCTCTTGTAATATCTTGCTGTAGCGCGTCGGCCTTCCCCGCCATACTGGCGAACGCAGCATTTCATCAGGAGCATGCAATGCAATTGAAAAGAATCGGCGTCACCAGCCCCGGAGACATGGGACAAGCGGTCGCGATGCGCCTCAAGGCGTGCGGTTTCGAGGTTTACACGGCGCTCGACGGCCGAAGCCCGCGAACGGCAGAGCTCGCACGGGAAGCCGGACTCACGGATTGCGGAACGGTCGAGAAGCTCGTCGCCACGTGCGATGCGGTGTTTTCCGTTCTGAATCCGGCGGCCGCTCTCGACAACGCGCGCGAAGTCGCCGTGGCGATGCGCTCGGCGAAGAAAAAGCTGGTGTACGTCGACTGCAATGCGATCGCACCGCAAACCGGACAGGAGATCGAGCGCCTCATCGCTGAAGCGGGTGGCACGTTCATCGACGCGGGCATCATCGGTCCGCCGCCGCGGGGAAAAGCGAAGACGAAGCTATACGTCTCCGGACCGGACGCGGCGCTTCTCTCGGAAAGAATCGTCGACGACCAGCTTCAGGTGCGCGTGGTCGGCGAGCGGATCGGCGAAGCCTCTGCCGTGAAGATGTGTTACGCCTCGATCACGAAAGGCGCGCTCGCGCTCGGCGTCGAGCTGCTCATGACCGCCAGAAAGCTCGGCGTGGAGCAGGCGCTCGAAACCGAGTTCAAGGAAAGCCAGGCGGACCTCTACGACTGGATCGTGAATCGCTCCGTATCCATGCCGCCGAAAGCCTATCGCTGGGTGCCGGAAATGCAGGAGATTGCGAAGACGTTCGAAGGCGTGGGCATGACGCCGCGAATCATGCAGGGTGCGGCCGACATGTACGAGCTCATCGCGAAAACGCCACTCGGCCGGGAATCTCCGGAGGAAGCGCGCAAAGCGGGGCGCAACGGCGCGGAAGTCATCGGGGGGTTGGCCGATAGCGTTTAGATCCGGAACATCGAGCGGCGGTCGTACTCGAACGTAATCACGTCGGCCGGATTGTCAGCGCGGCTGCGACCGAGCGAGAGCTCGCCCGATCTGTCGAGCAGCATCTCGCCGCGCAGCACGTGGATTTCTTCGCTGTCCTTCAGCGTCACGAACGTGCCGTTGATACTGTGGTCGATGAGGTAGAAGCGCGTGCGCATCGCCCTGATCGTCAGATGCGACCTCGACGCGTAACGGTCCATGACGATCACGTCGCATTCCGGCCCGCGGCCGATCTGGATGCTGGGTTTCCATTGCCCGATGCGGACGCGCTGGTCGCCCAGCACGACCATGAGGCTGCCCGTGTCTCCGGGAATCAGCCGATTCGAATCGATGTTCACGTCCGTGTCGTCGAGCGGATCGGATTTCCAGATGATCTGGTAGACGACGGATCCGCGGCCCGTACTTTTGAGCACCGTGTGGAAAACGGCGCGCGCACTCGATTTGAACGCGGGAGAGAGCGTGTTTTCCGTCGCCTCGGTCGTCAGGATCTGTTCGCGGGTTGCCACAGCCGTGAGATATGCCGCGACGTTCACCGTGTCGCCGAAGACATCTCCGTCCTCGAGCAGCACGGGTCCGAAATGAAGTCCTATATGAATGCCGATGGGGTGCCCGCCGGGGCGTCCATTCGCGATCGCCGACTGCATTTCGCTTGCTGCCTGCACCGCGACATCGGCGTTCGGGAACGTGCACATCACGGCGTCGCCGAGCGTCTTCACGAGCTCGCCGTCAAATTTCCGGACGACGGCAGTGAGC
>DASRIK010000619.1:0-4035 GCA_035650035.1 Burkholderiales bacterium
TGCTTTCTTCGGATCGATCAGCCGCGAGCGTTCTTTCAAGTACGCCTTGTCGAGCAGCTCGGAAGGCTTCACGCGCATCGTCGCCGGGTCGGAGACATATTCGTAAACATCGGCGAACGCGAGTTTCATCCCTTCGATTTCGAGATGCAGGCTGTCCACGGAATCGACGGGCAGGCTGGAGACGTCGAAATTCTCCAGTATGCCGAGCGCGATCAGCGCCGCGATGCCCTGGCCGTTGGGCGGAATCTCATGGAGCGTATAGCCGCGGTAATCGATACCGATCGGATCCACCCAGTCGTTCTTGTGCGCTGCGAGGTCATCGAGGCTCAATGCCGCGCCATGCTGTTTCGCAAACGCCGCGATCTTTTCTGCGAGCTCGCCTCGATAGAATGCTTCGGTTTTCGTTTCAGCAATGCGCTGCAGCGTTTTCGCCTGCGCGGGGAATGAAAACTTCTCGCCGGGCTCGGGTGCGCGCCCGCGCGGCATGAAAGCGTCGGAAAAACCCGGATGTGCCTGGAGCTCCGGCACCTGATTCGCCCACAGCCGCGCGATCGTCGGCGACACCATGAAGCCTTCTGCGGCGTACTTGATCGCCGGCTCGAACAAATCGGCGAACGGGAGTTTCCCGTACTTCTCCGATAAGTCGACCCACGCACGGACCGCACCGGGCACGGTCACCGATTCCCAGCCGCGCTGCGGCATTGCAGGAGCGCCTTTGAACCGCTGATGCGTCCAGCCCGCGGGCGAGCGTCCCGACGCGTTGAGTCCTTGTAGCTTCTTGCCGTCCCACAGGATACAGAAGGCGTCGCTGCCGATGCCGTTGCTCGTCGGCTCGACGACGGTCAGGGCAATCGCCGTTGCGAGTACCGCGTCGACTGCGTTGCCGCCTTTCAGCAGCATGCGCAAACCCGCTTGGGCGGCGAGCGGTTGCGACGTCGCGACCATGTTGCGCGCGAGCACCGGCATGCGCTGCGAAGGGTAGGGGAACTGCCAGTCGAAAGGTTTCATGACGCAGACACTCGAGCGTGCGAAAGGCAAAATTATACATGCCGGCCTATGTCTCCCCTTACGCCATATGCAGCAATACTGCTCTTAGCGCTGCTGTACTCCAGCGCGTGCGCAGCAGCACCTGCGTCGCCGCGCGTTGCGCTGAAGATCGCCGCGATCAACGACTTTCACGGCTGGCTGCAGCCGTCGCCCGAACGCGTGCGAGTCATGGGCCCCCAGGCGCCGCTCGAAAGCGCGGTGACTGCGGGCGGCATGCCGCAGCTCGCCGCAATGATCGATCGGTTACGTAAGCAGAACCCGAACTTCGCCTTCGTTTCCGCAGGCGATCTCTTCGGCGCGTCGCCACTGCTTTCCGCCACGTTCGACGACGAGCCCACCATCGAAGCGATGAACGCAGCCGGGCTCGATTTCAACGGCGTCGGCAATCACGAGTTCGATCGCGGCCTCGCGGACCTGAGACGCATGCAGGCCGGAGGCTGTCCTCCGAAAGGGTGCAAATCGGGCGCAAGCTTCAGCGGCGCGCGTTTTCCGTTTCTTGCGGCAAACGTCGTCGTCAACGCGACGGGCAACACGTTGTTCCCGCCCTATGGCATCAAGGAATACGCCGGAATCAAGGTCGCTTTCGTCGGCCTCACGCTCAGAGCCACGGGCACGATGCTTTCGCCGCAGGCCCGGGCGGGTATCGAATTCCGGGACGAAGCCGAAACGGTGAACGCTCTCGTGCCGGAATTGCGAAAACAGGGCGTGAATACGATCGTCGTACTGATTCATCAGGGCGGCTTCAACCGAGGCGGCGCGAACGACTGTGTCGACTTCCAGGGCCCGATCGTCGATGTTGTCGAGCGGCTCGACCGGGCGGTTAGCGTGGTGGTGAGCGGGCATACGCACCAGGCGTACATCTGCCGGTTCCACGAGAAGCTCGTCACGAGCGCCGGCGCTTTCGGCCGTTTCATCACGGAAATCGATCTGGAGCTCGACAGGAAGACAGGTCTTGTGCTGTCCGCCACGGCAGCGAATCGCGTCGTGCTTCCGGCCATGCCTGCGAGTGCAGAGCAGGCTGCGCTTCTCGAGCGCTACGTGAACTTGTCCGGGCCGCTGCAGCGACCGATCGGCTATGTCAGGGCGGCATTTTCGCGCGCGCAGAATTCGGATGGAGAGTCGAGGCTCGGGCAGCTCATCGCCGACGCGCATCTTGCCGCGACGAAAAGCGCAGGAGCCGTCGTCGCATTCATGAATCCGGGCGGCATACGCGCGCCGCTCCCGTTCAAGGACGGTGGCGCGATCACGTTCGCCGACGCCTACAGCGTGTATCCGTTCGACAACTCACTCGTAACGATGACGCTCACGGGCGCGGAGCTGCTGGGCATGCTCGAACAGCAATGGCGCGGCGATTATCCGCGGCTGCTCGCCGTGTCCGCCGGTTTTACGTACACGTGGGACTCGAAAGCGACTGCGGGACGCCGCATCGTGCCCGGAAGCGTCACGATCGATGGCGAGCCGCTCGAGCCCGCGCGCGCGTATCGCATCACGGTCAACAGCTATCTCGCGGCCGGTGGCGATCGCTTTGAAGTGCTCGCGCGAGGCCGCGACCGTGTCACCGGTGGTAACAGCCGGCAAGCGATCGTGGAATACCTGCAGACGCGCTCTCCACTCATGCCTGGCGAAGAGCGGCGCATACGACGAGTCGACGGCGAGGCGACTCGCTAAAGCGGCTGCTACTGCGGCTCGATCGCGGCGTCCTTCGCGACTTTCTTCCACTTCTCGATCTCGGAGCGAATCGAGGCGGCGTGTTCGTCCGCGCTGCTGCCGATCGGCTCGGCTCCGGCGGCGATCAGCGCCTTCGTGTTCTCCGGGTCGCGAATGGCGGTCACGAGCGCGGTGTTCAGGCGGTCAACGATCGGTCGCGGTATACCGGCAGGCCCGACGAAGCCGAAGAGACTACGCACGACAAAACCCGGCAGCCCGGCTTCCTCCATCGTAGGAATGTCCTTCGCGAAGCCCGCGCGCGAAGCGCCCGTCTGCGCGATGAGACGAAGCTTGCCGCTCTGCACGTGACCAACGAGCAGTGGAATGCTCGCGAACTGCAGCTGAATGTGACCGGCGACGAGATCGATGACGGCCGGTCCCGCGCCTTTATAAGGAACGTGGACGAGCTTGATGCCTGCCGTCGAATTCAGGAGCTCTGCCGCGAGGTGCCCGACCGTGCCACGGCCGGAGGTCGAATAGAAAATCTGTCCGGGGCGCGTCTTCGCGAGCGCGATCAGCTGCTTCACGTTGCGTACGGGCAGCGACGGATGCACGACGAGACCCGAGGGCACGTCGACAATGATGCCGAGCGCCGTGAAGTCCTTCACCGTGTCGTACGGCATCTTGCGGATCATCGCGGGGTTGATGACGAAGCTCGCGGCGACGAGGCCCGTGACGTAGCCATCGGGTGCGCTCTTGGCGATCACTTCGCCGCCGACCGTCCCTCCGGCGCCAGGGCGGTAGTCCATGACCACAGGCTGGCCGAGCACTTCGTTCATCTTCGGCTGCAGCAGGCGAAAGAACACATCGCTGTTGCCGCCGGGCGCGGCGGGATTGACGATCCGGATGGGTTTTGTCGGAAATGTTTGTGCGCTCGCGATCGACGCAGCGAGCGACACCGCAACGCAGGCTGAGATAAAGCAAGAGCGCATTCGTTTCGACATCATTCGGGCTCGATGCCGGCGTCTCTCGCCACCCTGATCCATTTCGCGATCTCGGCGCGGTTGAACTTGTCGTGCTGTTCGGGCGAGCTCGCCACCACGTCGGCGCCTTGCTTCGACAGGTTGTCTTTCACGGCCGGATCGTTCAGCGCTTTGACGAGCGCGCCGTTCACCCGTTCGATGATGGGTCGCGGCGTGCCTGCGGGCCCGAACATCGCGAAACCGCTCGACACGACGAAACCTTTGAGGCCCTGCTCCTGCATGGTCGGGATATCCGGCGCGGCGGGCGAACGCTTCTCACCGGTCTGCGCAACCATGCGCAGCCTTCCGGTGCGCGTAT
>DASRIK010000620.1:0-4855 GCA_035650035.1 Burkholderiales bacterium
GCGAAGAAGCGTCCCGCCACAAAGAAAGGTGCCGCGCGCGCAAAACGCTCGCCGAGCCGTAAAGCGGCTTCGAGTGGAGAGCGTTCCAGAAACCGCGTGCTTCCGAACGACAAGGCGTGGCGGGAGTTGCTCGAAAGAGCGATCGAAAAAGACGGTCCCGCGGCGGGAAATAAAAGAACATGAGCGACGTTCAGGTATTCGCCGCAGGCGGCTATCGCTATATCAAGGCGGTCTTCCAGTATTCAGGCGGCGTCGCCGCGGAGCCCGGCTTCGAGATCGAACGAGTGCGCTTTCGCAGACCCTTGCCACTCGCGGACGCCTATGCCGCGGTCGAGGCGCATCTCGGATCGCGCGGACGACCGAGCACGGCGTTCGCGGCGTGTGAGCTTCGGTCGCCGCAGCCTTTCAGCGAGCAGGGCTTCTACGAATTCAACAAGGTGTACGTGCAGACGCTCGAGCGCTGGGGCATCTACAAAGGCGGTGACGCGCCGGTGAATCCCGTCGCGCGCACGAATGTGTGCCCGATGTATCACGCACCTAAAGAGCCGGTGATGTATGCATTCTCGTACACGGTTCCGCGCTCCGAAAGCGCGGCCGCGACGCGCGGCAGCTTCATCACGGCGGGCGGTGGCGAGCTCCGGTCCGGCGCCGGCACGTTCGAGCAGAAGATCGTGCGCTACAACGACGCGTCGCCCGAAGGCACGCGCGAAAAAGTCCGGTATGTCGCGGCGGAGATGGAGCGCCGGCTGCAGCTTCTCGGATTTGCCTGGAAAGACGCGGTGTCGACGCAGATCTACACCGTATTGAACATCGGCCATCTCATCGGCGAAGAGCTCGCCGCGCGCGGCGCGGGCGAAGGCGGTCTCACGTGGACGTATGCGCGGCCGCCGGTGATCGGGCTCGACTACGAAATGGACGTGCGCGGCGCGGCGCGCGAGATCGTCATTTGATCCCGCTCGATGCGGTGGCTAGTCGGGCGTGATCCCGAGCGGCTTCACGATCTTCTCCCACTTCGCGAGCTCGGACGTGATGCGCTGTCCGAATTGCGCAGTCGTGCTTTCGACCACGTCGACGCCGACGGCAAGAAGCTTCTCCTTCACGTCCGCTTGCCGCGTTGCGGCTTGAACGACGGCGTGCAGCTTTGCGACGGCCGCTTTCGGCGTCGCAGCCGGAGCGACGAAGCCGTACCAGCCGCTCACGTCGTAACCCGGTAAACCGGCTTCCGCAATCGTCGGAATGTTCGGAAGGGCGCCGCTCCGGCGTGCCGTGGTCACACCGAGTCCTCTGATCTTGCCGGACTGCAGATGCGGCCGTGCCACTGCCACCGTCGAGAAAAACACGGATACGCGCCCGCCGAGCAGATCGACCATCGCGGGGCCGCCCCCTTTGTATGGGACGTGGAGCATTTTCACGCCGGCCATCGCATTGAACACTTCGGCGGCGAGATGCGTGAGGTTTCCCGTGCTCGAGGACGCGTAGAGTATCTGGCCCGGTTTTGCTTTCGCAGCGGCGATGAGGTCCGGAACCGACCCGATGCCCAGCGAAGGATTCGCGACGAGCACATATGCGCCGTCGCCCACGAGCGCGACCGACGCGAAATCGCGCGCCGTGTCGTAAGGCAGCTTCGGATAGAGACTCGGGTTGATTGCGTGCCCGGCAGCGATGATAAGCAGCGTATGGCCGTCCGGCACCGCTTTCGCCACCAGCTCGGAGCCGATGATGGTATTGCCGCCACCGCGGTTATCCACGACCACGTTCTGACCAAGCTGCTCGGCCATCCTCGGCGCGAGCAAACGTGCGACGGCATCGTTTGCGCCTCCCGGTGGATAAGGCACGACGAGCCGGACCGGACGCGCGGGAAACTGCTGTGCCGGCGCACAGAGCGGGACGGCAGCAAGCAGCGCGAGCGCGAGTAGCGCGATTCGATCCCGGCGAGACGCGATCGACATGACGGTCCTCCTCGGCGAAGATGGTGACGTATTGTTCCGGACGGTAGCATAAGGGACCGGTGAAAAAGGAGCGGGACATGCTGAAAGGATTCTTCGCCGGCAATCGACCGCGTGCAGCATGCATCATGCTGGGCACGCTGATCGGCTGCAGCGCGGAGGCGCAACAGACGTCGGTCGCAGGATATCCGGGCAAGCCTTTGCGGATGCTCGTCGCGAGCTCGGCAGGAAGTAACCCGGACACCGTGGGACGCGTATTTGCCACCGGCCTCGGTCAAGTGCTGGGCCAGCAGGTCATCGTCGACAATCGCGCAGGTGCGGGCGGCAACATCGGCGCGGAGATCGCCGCGAGAGCATCGCCCGACGCCTATACGCTCTTCCTCGCGCATACGAATCACAGCATCAACACGGCGCTCTACCGCAAGCTTTCGTACGACATCGTGCGGGATTTCGCGCACGTGACGCTCGTTGCGACGTCTGCGTTCGTCGCCGTCGTCCATCCTTCCGTACCTGCGACGTCCCTGCGCGATCTCGTGAACATCGCGAAGAGCCGCCCGGGCACGCTCAACTATGCTTCTGCCGGCACCGGCAGCGGCACGTTCTTCGCCGCCGAATATTTCAACGGTATGGCGAACGTGAAGATGGTGCACGTGCCGTACACCGGCGGCGGTCCCGCGCTGGCCTCGATACTTTCAGGTGAGACGTCGGTGTACTTCACGCCGCTCGCGACCGGTCTTCCGCATATCCGCAGCGGCAGGCTCAGGGCCCTCGCCGTCACGGCCAGCACGCGATTGCGGGAACTGCCCGAGGTACCGCCGATTGCGGACACGCTGGCGGGTTACGAGGTGCTTTCCTGGGCTGGACTGATGCTGCCCGCGAAAACGCCGAAGGATCTCGTTGCGACCGTACGCAAGGCTGCGGTCACCACACTGGGCAGGCCTGAGGTCGCCAGGCGTTTGGAGGAACTGGGTTTCGTCGTCCTGGTGAGCCGCGGCGACGAGCTGGAAAGCCATGTAAAAAACGAGATCGAGAAATACGCGAAGCTTATCCGGCAGGTCGGGATGCCGCTGCAATGACTAATCAGCGGTGATGCCCGCCGCCTTCACCACGGCGGCGTAGGTGTCGGTTTCGCTTTTTACGAACTGCCTGAATTCCTCCGGCGAGCGACTCACGACCGCACGCGTGCCGGCGATTGCGAAGCGCTTGAGCACGTCCGGGTGCTCCATCGTTTTCGTCGCAACGTCGAAGACTTTTTTCGTGACCGGTAGCGGCGTGCCTTTCGGAACGAAAATTCCGAACCACGATCCGGTCTTCATGTCCCTGAAGCCGAGCTCCGGCATCGTGGGAACGTCCGGCATCGCAGCCAGGCGTTCCGGAGCGATGACACCGAGCATGCGCAGCCGGTCCGCTTTCACGAAGTTGACGGTGGAAGAAAACGTCGCGAATGCGACGTTCACTTCGTTTGCCATCAATGCCACCAGCATCTGGCCGGAGCCGCCTTTGTACGGCACGTGAACCATCTTCGTGCCGGTGTGCCTCATGAAGATTTCCATCGCGAGCCGGTTTGCACTGCTCGGGCTCGGTGAGCCGTAGTTGAGCTTGCCGGGATGCGCCTGGGCGTGAGCGATCAATTCCTTCACCGAGCGCGCGGGCAGCGATGGGTGCACGACGAGTGACCCGGGCACGTCGGCGACTTGCGTGAGCGGCTGGAGGTGCTGCAACGGCGTGTACGGAAACTTCGGATAGATACTCGGATTGATCGCCTGGGTATTCGACCCGATCATCAGCGTGTAGCCATCGGGCGTTGCGCGCGCGACGGTCTCGAGGGCGATATTCCCGGCGGCGCCGCCGCGGTTATCGACGACGACGCTTTGGCCGAACTGTTCCGCCCAGTGCGGCTGGATAATGCGCGCGACGAAGTCCGAAGCGCCGCCCGGCACGTTCGGCACGATGAGGCGCAGCGCTCTTGACGGATACGCGTCGCGCGTCTGCGCCAACGCGTGTGCGCCGGCCCAGCCCAGGATCGTGAGTGTCGCGCTGCAGACGAGTACGGAAGCTTTCATGGCACGGCTCCGCGCGAGTTCGGAAGTCGCCTACTGTTCAGATGCGGCATTTTGATCGAAAAGCAGCCCTTCGGGCGAGCCCGCGCGTCGTCTGACCGCAAATTGGCGAACGCTCGCTCGGGGCCTTTCTCCCCGTGGCATATCGTTCGTTACAGCGTCGCGAGGTCGATCGCTTTTTTGTCGCCTATCCATGCACGCTCGAAGCGATCCTGTACGATTTTGGCTTCACGTTTCAGCCCTTCGCGCGCATAAGCCTGACCGAGGCCGTAAAGCGCCCAGGCGTTGTTGGGCGTGCGGGCAAGACTTTCGCCAAAGGCCGCCCGCGCGCTTTTCGCGTCGCCTTTCAGCAGGAGCACTGCGCCCAGGCTCTGCCGTACGGGGTAGTACCAGTAAGCGGGTTCCATGTAAGGCAGTGCGTCCTGAATTGCGACCGCGGCCTGCAGCTCACGCACGGCGCCATCGAGGTCATTGGTTGCCTGTGCGACGCGCGCGCGCAGCACGTGAGCCGCTATCCGGCCGACTTCCTTCGCGGGGATTTTCCAGGCGTCGAACGCTTTGTAGTCGTTCGAAGCCGCGATACGCTCGATTTCGGCAAGCTCCTGAGCCGCGGCTTTCGGATTGCCATTTCGCACGAGGGCGAGACCGCGTGCGTAGCGCCACGCTGTCTGTATGTAAGGAAGATCGCGCCCGGGATCCGGCAAAGCCATAACCGTCGCGAGATCGCTGAACTGCGCGTGCGCGAAATACGGGGCCGCCTTTACCGGTTGCAGCATGAGGACCTCGCGCGCAGCTTCCGCTGGTATGAGACCGCCGAGCTTGTCCGCGGACGCGAGGACGGTTTTTCCA
>DASRIK010000621.1:0-2726 GCA_035650035.1 Burkholderiales bacterium
TACTCGAAGCAGAAGATCCGGGAGTACGTTTACGAGCACGCAAGAGTGAGCTACAAAGAGCTCGAGTTCGTGCTCAAGTACGGGCATTCCGAGGCGTTCACGATTCCCGATGCCGTGGAGCGCGGCATCTACCCTGCGGAATATCTCGGCAGCGAAGAGAAGCTCCTGCGGGTGCTCCCGAGCCCGGACGTGATCCACATCGTCGTGTGCGGCGATCCTCACCGCAACCGGGTGATGGTGCTGTGGGGCGGCTATGTGAATCCGGTTACGAAGAAGGCGGAGCTCGCGTAGCAGCTTCTTAGTGCAGGTTCGGCTTCTTGAGGAAGTCGGTACGGTCCGCCGACCTCACCTTGATGCGAAGCACGTCGCCGCCGCGCGCGATCGTGAGCGGCACTTCGACGCCAGCTTCACCCAGCTGCCACACGGAGCGGAAGAATTCGGCGAGCCCCGTGGCGCGCGTTTCGCCGACACCCAGCACCGTATCGCCGACGTGAACGCCAGCCTGCTGGGACGGGCCGCCCTGCGCGACGCGGGAGACGACGAGCTTGCCCTCGTTTTCCTGCGGAGACATCCCGAGCCAGGGACGCGGTGCATGGGGACTGCGTCCGGTCTGCAGCATCGAATCGAAAATGGGCTCGAGCAGATCGATCGGCACGAACATGTTGGCGTGGACCATCTCGCCGTTGAGCTCCTGCTGCACCAGAAGCGACCCGGTGCCGATCACGCGGCCTTGCGTATCGAGGAGCGCCGATCCACCCCATTGCGGATGCGCGGGCGTGGTGAAGATGGCCTCGTCGAGCACGTATTCCCAGGATCCGGCGAACTCGCGCTTGTCGATGATCTGCGTCTTCAGCGCGTGGCCCACGCCGCCGTGGCCCAGCACGAAGGCAGAATCGCCGACTTTCACGTCGGCTGCGCGACCTCGAGGAAGGTGCGGCGTGTCCAGCTTGCCGAGCGGCTGAAGCAGGCCGAAGCCGGTGGGCTGGTCGTACGCGAGGAGGTAACCCTGCACGACTCGTCCGCGATTGCTGGTGAGCCAGATCTGCGAAGCCTCGTTCACGAGATACCCGATCGTGAGCACGAGACCGTCGTCGCGGATCACGACGCCGTAACCGCCGCGCTCTGTGCCGAGCGTGCCCGCGGTGTATGCATCGGCGGGAATCTCGGCGCGGACCCATATCATTGAGTCGAGGGCACGGGCGAGATCGAACTGGGTTTCGTCGGGCTTCGGCTGGAGCGCGTCCTGGAAGGCCCATTGCTGTGGTTCGGACATCCAGTCATTCTGACACGAAGCGCGCCGCAATGCGCAGTGCCGCTGCGCGATAATGTAAGGCTCACCCGAGGAGGACCCATGCTGGTTTCGGAAGAACTTGCCCGGTTCGCAGCCGTACTTAGGTACGCCGATATCCCGGAGGCAATCCGCGAGCGCGCCAAGCTGCTCATGCTCGACGCGATCGGGATCGCTTTTGCATCTTCCGGATACGACTTCGCCGCGAAGGCTCTCGCAGGCCTGAGTCGCTTCGGCGCGGGCGAGCACATCGTGATCAATTCCGGGCGCAAGCTCGCGCTGAGAGACGCGGTCACGATGAACGGCATTCTCGTACATGGGCTCGATTACGACGACACGTATCTGCCGGGCGCCGTGCACATGACGGCGAGCAATGTGCCGTGCCTGCTCGGAATTGGTGCAGACGTCAAAGCTGATGGACCCGAGCTCCTGACCGCACTCGTGGTCGGGCTCGAGTCCGCAGCACGGATCGGTGCCGCAGGCAACGGAGGCTTCCAGAAAGTCGGTTTCCACCCGACGAGCATTTGCGGTGCGATGGCGTGCTCGCTCCTTGCCGGGCGGCTCATGGAACTCGACGGCGAGAAGCTCAGGCACGCGCAGGGCATTGCGCTTTCGCTCGCGAGCGGGACGATGCAGCCGATGCAGGACGGCACGTGGACGAAGCGTCTGCATCCTGGCGCCGCGGCCGCATCGGGAATTACCGCGGCTGCGCTTGCGGAGGGTGGTTTCACCGGCCCGGCTGAAGCGTACGAGGGCCACTTCGGCTTCTACAACATCTTTCTTGCCGAGCTGCGGACGAAGGCGGATCCGGCGCTCGTTTCGCAGGGACTGGGCGACAGGTGGGAATTCGCGCGTTCGTCGGTGAAGCTCTACCCGGCCTGTCATCAATCGCACGCGTTCATGAACGCCGCGGTCAAGATCGCGAACGAGCACCGCTTCGGACCCGAGGACATCGAGCGTGTGGATACGCTGGTCGCAGACATGACCCGCGAGCTCGTCTGCGAGCCTGCCGTAGCGAAGCGCCGCCCGGATTCGAGCTATGCGGCGCAGTTCAGTCTTCCGTACGGGATGGCGGCGTGCCTCACGCGCAAGCGCTTCGGGCTGGAAGAGATCGAAGAGCCCGTGTACACCGATGCGCGGCTGGTCGAGCTCGCGAGCAAGGTGCACTACGACATCGATCCGAACGCGGGATTCCCGAAGACGCGCACCGGTGAAGTGATCGTGACGCTGAAGAATGGCACCAGGCTCCGCGAGCGCAACGAGATCAATCCCGACGAACCGGCATCCGCGGGCGAGATCACGTGCAAATTTTTTGCGAACGCCGAAATGGCGATCGAGCGATCGCGTGCGGAGCAGATCCGCGATGTGATTCTTGCGCTCGAGAAGCAGCCCGACGTGCGCGCGCTTACGCGCCTGCTCGCGAACTAATTTCTAGCAG
>DASRIK010000622.1:0-2738 GCA_035650035.1 Burkholderiales bacterium
ATCGATGCCGATCTCCGCCGCGGCGTGCATGTTCCAGCCGGGCTCGGTAAAGATCGGCGGCACGTGACAGGTCGCGCAATTCGCCTTCCCGGTGAAGACGACCTGGCCGCGTGCCGCGGCGGCTGCGTTGAAGCTGCCGGGTGGCGGTGGCGGCGCCGGAATCGCGAGCTGATAGGCGTGCAGAGCGGCCAGCTTCCCGGTGATCAGATCGACGGCGTCGCGTTTGTTGCCAAATCCCGCTGCCGCTGCGATCGGAAACTGTTCTGCGTTATTGAGCCGCGGATCGAAGAAGGTGCCCTTGCCATGCATTTCCAGGTTCGCGACGAAGGCGTTCCAGTGCGTGACCGATCCCCAGCCTGTCCACGTGTGAAGGTTCACGCCGGCGAGTCCAAACGCAGGCGGAATCAGCGTCGCCGCCGACCGGCCATCCGGCTGGAAGGCTTTGCCGTCGAGAAGCAGCTCGGCATCGAACTTTCCGGGTCCCCAACTGAGCAGCACCTTGCGAACGTCCGCGTCGGTGATGCCGGGATTCGCGAGCCGGAGCAGATCGACGAGCGGCATCAGATTCGGTGCGAGCGCAACGATCGCGCCGACGTTCAAATCCCGGTTTGCCCATCCGTCCAGGCGCTGTCCGATGTTTCCGGGCGGTATGCCGGGTGCGCTGAACGACGCATCGACCGTCGAGTGGCACAGCGCACACTGAATGCCCACAGAAGTGAGATTGCCCGAACTGTCGAAAAAGCCCGTCACGCCGATAACGGCGTTCAGCTTGAGAAGCGTAGCAGTCACGGCGGGATCATCGAGATTGACCTTGCCGAGCCGCACCGCTGCGACAAGGTCCGGCGGCAGAGCCCGTGCGCTGACTTTCAGTCCGAGCGCCAGCGCCTCACGCGGGGTCACTTTCGCCAGCGCTTCGTGCAACCGGAGCTGACCGCCCCAGAAGTCCTCGTCGCCGAACGTGTCGAAACGGAAGGTCTGCCGCCCGTCTTCAATCTGCTGCTGCCCGTTTTTGCGTATCAGGAGATCGAACGGCGTGAGCGTTTCTCGTGGCAGCTCGGCGCTCAGCAAAAGCGTGATGCCGGCCGTGAATAGCGCGACGGAAACTGCAATCGCTGCGCCTACTATCCGCAGTCGGCCTGCTGCAAACAAACCTTGCCGTATGGATTTCTCTTCCATGTCCGAGCCTCCGAGCTGTCCCGAGATCGGCAAATCGTGCCGTGCGCGCGACGCAGAACGACACATCGCCGGCATTAGATGCTCGAGCCGCTTCTCGTGTGCCCGGTTTGTGTCTACTAGGGGATTGTCGTGCGGCGGCGTTGATTGAACGCCATTGCCGCAGGCCGCTTGAGTGTCGTCGTTACTGAACGGACCAGGCGATCGCAGCGGGCGCCCGCGAAGTGGAATATGTCTTCGATCGTGATGTCGAGTCCCGCCAGCGCCGTGCGCAGCAGACGGCGAGCCCGCGACAGACGACTCCGGACCGTTGCTCGGGGAATGGCCAGTGCAGCCGAAATCTCTGCCACCGACAGCTCCTGCACGACCCGCAACACGAAGACGATGCGATACGCGGCAGGCAAAGAGTCGATTCTCGATTCGATCAGGCGCCGCGTATCCGCTCTGGAGAGAACCTCATCGGGGCGTTCCGGCGCCTCTAGATAGCCATCGCGCCAGGTTCGCAGCGCGTTTTCGGATTCGGCGACACCGGCCTGGCGCCTCTTGCGCAGGCGCCCCAGGGCTTCGTTGACGACGATGCGCATCAACCACGTGGACAACTTCGCCTGATTGCGGAATTTGCCGAGAGCGCGATACGCGAGGAGATAGCTTTCCTGCAACGCATCCTCCGCATCGGCATCGTTGCGGAGAATGCTTCGCGCAGTCCGATAGAGGAGCTGATCGTAGCGCTGCATGAGCGCGGCGAATGCGGTCCGCTCGCCCGACAGGATCAAGCGGACCAGCTCTTCCTCGGGCGGTATCGGTCGATTTCCGCCGCGTTTGTGTTGTTTCAGCGGCAGTCTGACCACTGAAACTCCCCTGTGTGAGTCCTCGCCTGTGGGGCGAGCACCTAAGGCTGCACGCCATCCACTCCAGCGTGCGCGACTCTGCTTCAGTCCTCCCGGCCCGTGAGGGTCGGTTGCATCAATACCCGACCGCTTGCCCGTCCGTCCGGCGCTCCGACGCGCCTACATAGCCATCATCAAGCTGGTAGATAAGCTGCGCGCGACCGAAATCGGTGGACCAGCGATCCGCCTGGTGAATGTCGTGTCCACGGGCACGCAGCCCGTTAACGACATCCGCCGGCACGCCGTACTCGATGCCGACTTTCACGCCGGTGTCGATACGCCAGCGCGGCGCGTCGGACGCAGCTTGCGGGTTCTGCCTGTAGTCGATCATGCGCGAAACGACCTGCGTGTGACCTTGCGCCTGCATCGAGCCGCCCATCACGCCGAAGCTCATGAGCGGCTGACCGTTACGCGTGAGGAAGCCCGGAATGATCGTGTGGAACGGGCGCTTGCGCGGTGCGACGACGTTCGCGTGATCCGGCTTCACGCTGAAACCGGAGCCGCGGTTCTGCAGACTGATGCCGGTTCCGGGCACGACCACGCCCGAGCCGAAGCCCGAAAAGTTCGACTGGATGTACGAAACCATCATGCCGGATTCGTCCGCCGCAGTGAGATAGACCGTGCCGCCTTTAGAAGGCTGGCCGAACGTCGGCGTGCGTGCTTTCTTCGGATCGATCA
>DASRIK010000623.1:0-7041 GCA_035650035.1 Burkholderiales bacterium
CGCGTTTTGCAATGAAACCGGCTACGGCGGGTTCGGTAACAACGGCTCGGTATCCGACTACTTCCGGGAGAATTCCGCCGGCAAGCTGAAGTACACGAATATCGTCGCGCCGTATTACAAGGCGCGGCATCCGCGTACGCACTACACCGACGAGCAAATCGAGAACGGTGTCCGCGCGCAGGAGCTGATACGCGAAGCGCTCGAGCATCACATCGAGCTCGGTTTTCCTTTCGACGAGCTCAGCAAGGACGAGCAGGGTTTCGTTTACGCGGTGAACGTTTTCTATGCGGGACCGCTCACGAACGTATGGCCGAAAGGCTTGTGGCCGCATTGTCATTCGCTCGCGGAGCCTCTCGAGCTTGCGTCGGGCATCTTTGCGAACGACTACCAGATCACCAATCTCGGCGACGAATTGTCACTCGGCACGTTCTGTCACGAAAACGGACACATGCTGTGCGATTTTCCGGACCTCTACGACGACGACGCCGTGCCGGAGTCGAGAGGCGTGGGGCAGTACTGCCTGATGTGCACGGGATGCGCTGTCGACGAAAAGAACCCCGCGAACATCTCCGGTTATCTCAAATACCAGGCAGGCTGGTGCGAGGTGACGGAAATCCGCGGATCGCTCCAGGCGAGCGCGACGGCTGCGCGCAACCAGGTTTTCGTGCACCAGAAAAACGCGAACGAATATTTCGTCATCGAAAACCGTCACCAGTCCGGACGGGATGCGGCACTACCGGGCTCGGGGCTTGCGATCTGGCATGTCGACGAGCTCGCGGACAACAGCCGTCAGGAAATGACCGCACAGTCGCATTACGAATGCTCGCTCGAGCAGGCCGACGGCGAATTTCACCTGGAAGGCAACGCAAACGACGGCGATGACGCCGATCTCTTCCGCGAAGGCGGAAATCAGCGCTTCGACGACACGACGACGCCAAACAGCCGGTGGTGGGATGGAACCGCGTCGAATCTCGTTGTGAGCGGTGTGGGTCCCGCAGGACCGACGATCGCGTTCTCGGCGTCGGTTCGGCGCAGCCGATGAAGGTGTAGTGCCCCGTCGTCCGGCCCGGAACTATCCTCAGAACTGGTGTCTGAGGTGGTCGCCACTGGTTCGCATCAGGCTCACCGGCAAGGAGCGGCGGGCACAACAGCGAGACACTTGGCAGCAACCGCATCGGTACGCGTTTAGTTTGAGAATCCGTCCCGAGCCGAATCGCCGAAGCGTTCTCAGTTCACCGCTTTCCAGCTCGCACGTCAATACGTTTCGGCGGGAATCGCCAGGACGTATGACGTAGGTCAAACGGTCACGCCGTGGCACAAGGTTGCGTGCATCACGCGGCTGATGCAAGCACATCACGTAATTGATTCAGCTCAAACGCGCGCCCGTAAGGACGAGGTACCGTTGGGCGCATACCCATCGAAATGCTGCCGACGTGCCGAAAATCGTAGAGTTCAGAACGGATCCCCGCTTCGTGCGCCGGGCGCGCGAGATCGCGACGATTGCCGCGATGGTGCGCATGTATTGCCGCGGACATCATGGAAACGAAGCAGAGCAGCCCTGTGCCGACTGCGCATCCCTGCTCGCCTATGCGTCCAGACGTACCGAGCGCTGTGTGTTCGGCGACGCAAAACCCACGTGCGCGAACTGCCAGGTGCACTGCTACACACGCGCGATGCGCGAGCGCGTGAGAACGGTCATGCGCTGGGCCGGACCGAGAATGATGCTGAAACATCCGGTTCTCGCGATCAGGCACAAGCTGGATGGCATCAAGCCTGCGCCGCTGCTGCCAGCCGGAAAGAACGCACAAGCCGGCGACTGAGGCGTTTCTATCTCCCTAAGCCTCGCGGGCTGGGACGTGAGTTCTAACGAGGGTTCGAAGGTTACGTTCGCGGGGGCCCCGCGTCTTCGACGCCCCCGCTCACCGAGTACGGGTTCGGCGCTAACGTACTAGCTAACGCCGCAAAACACTCGTCGAGCATCGCGTCGGCGCGCGCGAGATCCTCGTGCCGGGCCTTGAGCCATGCGAGCTCGGAAGCGAGGTGGTCGCGCTCGGCATCCAGCATGCGATCGACCTCGGCGCGTTGCGGGCCGCCCCTGCCCTTCCGCCCGAATACCATGTACTCGGCGCTGATCACTTCCGCGAAGTCGCTCTCGTTCAATGGAAAACATTCCTTCGTCTGCTCTTCGTAGAGGCGCGCCGCTTCCGCATACGGGATCTCGTGCAGCTTGAGATTACGGCCGCGGCCGTAATCCGTCAGCTTCGACGCGAAATGGTGGCCGATGCGAAAAGGTACGTTCGCGCGCTGCATCAGCGCGTCCGCGATTTCAGTCGTCGTGGAGTAGTCTGCCTGCACTTCCGCGATCGCGCGCGCCTTGTCGACGACGAGGCCATCGACGATCTGCTGAAAAAGCTTCAGGACCTCAAGCGGCCTCGTGCACGGCACGGGATCGTAGCTGCGATAGTCGAACATCCCCGTGCGGCTGTTGTGTGCAATCAGAAAAACGCCGTGCATGTCGCCCAGCATGATGCTCGCCTGCGCGCGCAGCTGCTCGAGTGCCGCCGGATTGCGCTTCTGCCGCATGATGCTGCTTACTCCGGTGAGCTCGCCTGTCGCAAGCATGAGCCATGGCTTCGGTTCGGCGTATTGCGCATGGATATCCTGCGCGAACTGGCCCAACTGGATAGCGGTAATCGCGAGCGCGCTAGCGACTTCGAGCGCGCTGTCCACAGGCGCGAGATGGTTGGCGTCGTACGCGTTTTCGAGAAGTCCGTCAAAGCCGAGCAGCTCGGCAAGGCGCTCCCGGTCGAGGGGGAAGCTCGAAGTAGCGAGTGCTGCGGCACCGAGCGGGTTCAGGTTGATGCGCGCGAACGCCTGCTGCATGCGCTCCACCTGGCGTCCGAGCGCAGCGGCCAGCGCGAGCAGGTAATGCGCAAGCGTCGTGGGCTGCGCCTGTACGCCGTGCGTATACGCAGGGATGATCGTTTCGATGTGACCGCCCGCGACGGCGAGGAGTTTCTCGCGGGCGGCGACCAAGGCCTCGAGCTCTTTCAGAATGCCATCGCGAAGGTTCATGCGCGCGATGGTCGATGCGATGTCCTGTCGGCTTCTCCCCGAGTGCAGCCGTGACGCATCGGGACCTGCCACCGCGGTGAGCCTCGGCTCGTAATCGAGATAATCGGCGGAGCGCCGCCGGCTCGCCCCACGCTCGTCGGCAATGACGCGCGCGATGCCTCTCGCAATTGACCGTGCGATCTGCGGCGGCACGATACCGGTCTCGTGCAGCATAACGATCGAAGCCATGTTGATGCGGTCGAGAAACTCGACCGACCGCCCGCCGCCGCGAAAGACTTCGTTGATGTCCATCGCGCCGGAATGTGAGGTCGGCTCGGGCATGTCGTGCGCCGGTCCCGCTACGAGTGCGCCGGGATCACGGTTTCAGCGGCGCCTTGCCCTGCGCAATATCCATGATCATCCGCGTCGCGAGATAGAGGCGCGGCTCGATCGAGCTCACCAGAATGTATTCGGCGTTCGTCGTGTGGGCGCCGAATCCGCGCAGCCCGAAACCTTCGATCACGGGATTCGAGGTCTTCAGCGATGCGTTCGCCGCGTCCGTGAAGCCGCCCGCCGAGTCCTCGAGCACATTGAGCTTCAGTCCGAGCTCACCATAGATTTTCTGTGCATGGGCGCTGAGCGCGCGCGACGAAGGCTTCGGTTCGAGCGGCGGGAATCGCCGCTCGAATACGAGCTCGACGTTCGACTCCGGCAGGAGCTTCTTCTTCACGCGCTCGCGCAGCTTCTGCTCGACACCATCGTAATCCGCGATGCGGGCAACACGCACGTCCGCCGTCGCCTGCGCGCCGGGCGGAATCATGTTGCTGACGATGCCGGCGCGTGCGAGCGTCCAGTTCACCCTCACGCCTGTTTTCGGATCGGAAAGGTCGCGCATCTGCCCGATCTGGAACGCGAGCTCGTCCAGCGCATTTACACCTTTTTCCGGGGCGCTACCGGCGTGGGAAGCACGCCCGCGCACAGTGAGGAGTGCAAGCGCGTGGCCGCTCGTCGCGAGACGGATACGGTCGTCCTGCGGATTGCCGCCGCCTTCAAAAGACATCGTGGCGTCGTGCTCCGCACCCAGGCGCATATGGTGATTACGGGAACCCGGCGAGCCGATCTCCTCGTCTCCGTTGATCAACACCGTGATCGTGCCGTAGTCACGGAAATTCATGGCGCGCAGGATCGCGAGCGTATGGAGGATCACCGCAATACCCTGGCGATTGTCCGCGATACCGAGGCCGTAGGCGCGGTCGCCGTCGATCCGATATGGCTGCTGCGCGAGCATGCCTTTCGGATACACGGTGTCCATGTGCGCGAGGAGCAGGATTTTTCGGGTGCCGGTGCCGGTGAATGTCGCGCGCACCATTTTTCCGATCTTCTCGGGGGTATCCGACAGCCGAACCGTATCCGACTCGACCGGCTCGACGAGCTCGACCTTGCCGCCGAGCGCGCGGAGCTTCGCGGCGATCACTTTCGCGATCCTGTCGAGCTCCTCCGGCTCGCGGCTGCCGGATTCAATCGCGGTGAGCTCCTTCAGGGTTTCGAGCAGCGCAGGACGCTCCTTCTGGGCGAGCGATAGCGCGGGCTGTACGGGCTGCGCCATCGCAAGAGCAGCGCAGAATGCATTCAGCGCGAAAAACGCCGTCGTGAGCAGACGCACGATGATCGATTCCTCAAGCAGGTTGGCCGGAGCCCTGCTACCGCAGCGCTCCGGCGTGAGGCGTGCCTAGTCCATCAACGCGAACGTCCAGACCGAACCGCCCAGCGGAATGTCGGGAAGTCCGCGTCGGCCGGAGGTCGAGCCGCCGAGACCCGACAGCACCGTCACGTACTGCTTGCCGTCTCTCGTCCAGGTGATCGGCTGCGCGTTGATGCCTGACCCCGTCTTGAACGACCACAAGGTCTGACCGTTATCGGCGTCGACCGCGATGAACTCGCCCGTGTGCTTGCCGGTGAAAAGAAGTCCCCCGCCCGTCGCGAGCATGGCCGAGGCGATCATCTGTCCGTAGAGAGGCGTGCGCCATACGGCTTTGCCCGTGAGCGGATCGATTGCCTCGATGTGTCCCGCGAGGGTGTCCTCCTTGATTGGCGAGTTGATGTTCTCGATGTGCTGGTAGCGCGCGCCTTGCTTGTAGCCCTTGTACTCGGTGAAGCGATAAGTCGAGTGGCCGGTGTTCGTGGGCGCGTACAGCAGTCCCGTGTTCGGATTGAAGGCGGCGTGCGGCCAGTTCTTCGCGCCGCGGATGCCGGGAAACATTTCGATCGTCTCGCCCGCGCGCAGCTTTTTCGAGTACTCCGACTCGACCGGCCGGCCGGTTTTCAGGTCGACGTGCGTCGCCCAGTTCACTTTCGCGTAAGGCTGGGCTGACAGGAGCTGGCCGTTGGTGCGGTCGAGCACATAGAGAAAGCCGTTGCGGCTAAGGTGCATTGCGACTTTGCGCGCCTGCCCGTTCACGTTGAGATCGCCTAGGATGATTTCCCACGAATCCCAGTCCCAGATGTCGTTCGGCGCAACCTGGTAGTGCCAGGCGATCTCGCCGGTCTTCGGACGTATCGCCAGCAGCGTTGCGACATAGAGGTTGTCGCCTTTGCGCTTCGCGGGGTTCCACGCGCCTGCGTTACCGGTGCCCCAGTACACGAGGTCGAGCTCGGGGTCGTAAGAGCCGGTGATCCACGTGCTCGCGCCGCCGCGCAGGTACGATTCGCGCGGCTCCCACGTTTCGTGCCCTTTCTCCCCCGGGCCGGCGGTCGTATAGCGGCGCCACAGCTTCTTGCCCGTCGCGGGATCCCAGCCGTCGAGGAAGCAGCGCGCGCCGAATTCCGCGCCCGAGCAGCCGGTGATCAGCACGCCGTTCGCGACGATCGGAGCGACCGTGAGCGAATAACCTTCTTTCCACTCCGCGGCTTTCTGTTTCCAGACCTGCTTGCCCGTTTTCTGGTCGAGCGCGAGGACGTGCGCGTCGAGCGTCGTACGAAACACTTTACCTTCGTAGATCGCGACGCCTTTGTTCGACACGCCGCAGCAGACGACGCGCGGTGTGTCGGGATCGTACTCGACGGCGGTGCGCCAGATCACCTTGCCGGTGAGCGCGTCGATGGCGTACGTCCAGCGCGCGTTCGACACGTACATCACGCCGTCGTAGACGAGCGGCTGTGCCTGTTCGCCGAGATCGTTCTGCAGCGAGACGTTCCAGACCGGCACCAGCCGCTTCACGTTGCTCTTGTTGATCTGCCTCAGCGGGCTGTAGCGGTTGTGGTTGTACGCCATGCCGTACGTGAGCACGTCTTCGGTGTTCTTGCCCGCGTTAACGAGCTCAGCGTGCGTTGGACCGACGCCGGTGCCGGCGCGCGGGAGTGCGCGCTGCTCCGTATCCGGAGTTGCGCAACCCGCAAGCAATAGCAATGCAATGAAAGTTCTTTTCATGTGTCCTCCCTGGTGAGTGTCTTTATTCAACGCCTGTTACGGACTCCTGGTCAACCTCTCAGCGGGCGGGCCGTAGTGCGGCGGCACCTCGCCCGTGAGCGACTCCAGGAACGCGACGATGTCCGCAATCGTTGCGTCCCCGAGCGCACGTCCCAATTGCACGCTCGCCATGATCCGCACGGCCTGATCCAGCCGTTCGACTGAGCCATCGTGAAAATACGGCGCGGTCTTCGCGACGTTGCGCAGCATCGGCACGCGGAAGACGTATCGGTCTTCCTCTTTCTTGGTAATAGCGTAACGCCCCTGATCGATTTTGTCCGAGCCGGTTTCAAGCCAGTAGTTCTTCACGAGGCCGAAGCGCTGCATCATCGCGCCGCCGAGGAGCGCGCCGCTATGGCAGCCCGCACACCCGCTTGCCATGAACGCGCGCATGCCGCTTTTCTGACGTCCGGTAAGTGCGGAGTCGTCGCCGCCGAGAAAGCGATCGAATGCCGCGGGCGTGGTGAGCGTCGCCTGATACGCCGCAATCGCTCGCCCGTAATTGCGCGCCGTCATCGGCT
>DASRIK010000624.1:0-6402 GCA_035650035.1 Burkholderiales bacterium
GCCTGCCATGAGCGCGAGTATCTCGGCGCCGAGATGCGTCGATGTCCCATTTCCGCCCGAACCGAACGCGACCTGATCGGGCCGTGCGCCTGCGAGCGCAACGAGCTCGCGAACGGATTTCACCGGCAGCGAAGGATGCACGACCAGCACGTTGGGTGACGAGACGAGCTGCGTGAGCGGCGTCAGATCGCGCAGCGTGTCGTAGGGGAGCTTCCGCGCGAGCGCAGGAAGCGTGACGGTGCTCGTCGATACCATGAGAAGCGTGTGGCCGTCGGGAGGAGATTTCGCCGCGAGCTCGGTGCCGATCACGGAACCGCCGCCGGGACGGTTTTCCACGATCGCCTGTTGGCCGAGCGAGTCACTCAGGCTCTTCGCGACGAGCCGCGCGAGAATGTCTGTTGCGCCACCGGGCGCGAACGGCGCGATCACGCGAATCGTTTTCGTCGGATACGCCGGGGCGGGCTGCGCGTACGAGACATGAGCGCCCGATGAGAGCAATAGGGCGGCCGTTGCGATCCCGCACAAACGACGTCGATCAATGACGCCACTGCTGCGCTTCATGCCTCCTCTTTTTGGTCGGACCGCGGCAACGGGTTATATTGTCGAGGAATGCAGGGACGGGATGCAGCCATGACACAAAAAAACGACCTGGTCCTGGTCAGAGTCGAAGAGCGCGGCGAAGCAGGGCGGATCGCGTACGTCACCGCAAACAATCCGGCGAAGCGTAATGCGATCGGCATCCGCGGCAAGCGCGCGATCGTTGCGGCGTTCAGACGGCTTTGCGAAGACGAAAACCTGCGCGCGGTCGTGCTGACCGGCGCCGGTGACAAATCATTCATCGCGGGCGCGGACATCGCCGAGATGAAAGAGCTTACGCGCGAACAGGCGGAAGAAGAGCACACGCTGACGCATCACGCCTGTGATGCGATACGCCAGTGTGCCGTACCGGTCATTGCGCGGATCAACGGCTACTGTCTCGGCGCCGGGATGGAGCTCGCTGCGTCGTGCGACATGCGCGCCGGCGCCGATCATGCGAAGTTCGGCATGCCGGAAGTGCGTGTCGGTATTCCATCGGGCATGGAAGCGGCGCTGCTTCCGTCGATCGTCGGATGGGGCCGCGCGGCCGAGCTCGTGCTGACCGGCGACATCTTCGACGCCAGGGAAGCGTATCAGTTCGGATTTCTTCAGAAGCTCGTGCCTGCCGCCGAGCTCGACGCAGCGGTCGAGAAATGGATTCAGTCGATACTCGCAAGCGGCCCGCGTGCTGTGCGTCTACAGAAGAAGCTCTTGCGCGACTGGGAGCGACTGTCACTCGGAGACGCGATCCAGGCGGGCATCCAGGCGTGCCTCGAAGCGCGGCGCACGGACGAGCCGAAGCGTCTCATGCAGGCGTTTCTCGACCGGAAGAAGAAGTAGCGGCGCAAGGCAGGCCGGGAGCCGAGGGCCAGCCGGGTTGACGCCCTCGGTCGACCTCGCGTACTCTCGTGTATACACGTGAATCCGTAAGGTCCTTCCCCCCGATATGCCTGACCAGCACTACGACGTCGTCGTCGTTGGCGGCGGCAACGCCGCTTTGTGTGCCGCGCTCTCGGCGCGTGAACATGGCGCGCGCGTTCTCGTTCTCGAGCGCGCACCCGAAGACCAGCGCGGCGGCAACAGCGCGTACACCGGCGGCGGCTTTCGTATGGTTCACACCGGTGTCGAGACCGTCAGAAGCGTCGTCCCGGACCTCTCGGCGGGCGAGATCGAGAACACGGATTTCGGCGAATACACCGCGGAGCAATATCTCGACGACCTCGGCCGCGTGACGCAGTGGTATTGCGATCCCGATCTCGCCGAAACGGTCGTGCGCCAGAGCACCGAGACGGTTCAGTGGCTGCACGGACGCGGCGTGCGTTTCGTGCCGCGCTTCGGCCGCTACGCTTTCAGGCATGAAGGCAAGTTCAAGTTCTTCGGCGGCACGGTGGTCGAGGCGGCAGGCGGCGGACGCGGTCTCGTGCAGGCGGAGTACACCGCCGCGGAGAAGCACGGCGTCGATATTCGCTACGACGCGCAAGCAGTAGCGCTTGTTCGTGGACGCGGCGGCGTGCAGGGCGTGCGCATCGTCGATGACGGCGTCGAGGAAGAGATTCGCGCAAAAGCGGTGGTGCTCGCTTCCGGCGGGTTCGAAGCGAACCGCGAGTGGCGCACGCGCTATCTCGGGCCGGGTTGGGACATCGCGAAAGTGCGCGGCACGCGCTACAACACCGGCGACGGCATCCGCATGGCGCTCGATGTCGGCGCGCAGCCATTCGGACAGTGGTCGGGCTGTCATTCGGTCTCGTGGGAGCGCTACGCGCCCGATTTCGGCGAGCTCGACCGCCCGATCACCGCGAGCCGCAACGGCTATCCGTTCAGCATCATGGTGAACGCCGAAGGCAAACGGTTCGTCGACGAGGGTGCCGACTTCCGGAACTACACGTACGCCAAGTACGGCCGCATTGTCCTCGAGCAGCCGGGAAGCTACGCCTGGCACGTGTTCGATTCGCAGGTGGAGCATCTGCTGCACGAGGAGTATCGGTCGAAAGGCACGACGAAAGTGCAGGCCGACACCCTCGAAGAGCTGGTCGCGCGCATGGAGGACGTGAATCCGCAGCAGTTTCTCGAGACCGTGCGCGAGTTCAATGCTTCGATCAAACGCGACGTGCCGTTCAATCCCAACATCAAGGACGGACGCAGCACGGTCGGGCTTGCGATCGAGAAGTCGAACTGGGCGAACGCGATCGAGAAGCCGCCGTTCGTCGCGTACGGCGTGACATGCGGCATCACGTTCACATTCGGCGGGCTCAAGATCGACACGACGACGCGCGTCCTCGATATGGCCGATCGACCGCTCGCGGGGCTCTATGCGGCAGGCGAGCTCGTGGGCGGGCTTTTCTACTTCAACTATCCCGGCAGCTCCGGGCTCATGGCCGGCTCCGTGTTCGGTCGTATCGCGGGGCGCGAAGCGGCTGAACATGCCGGAAACATCCACGACGCGCTGCAAATCTCCGGCTCGCAGCGCAAAAGCTAGCCGGGCGCGGCAGTCGCCGGGTCTTCAAACGAAAACCATGGGCTCGAATACACCACTGTTTCGCAAATCCATTGCGCGCGCGTCGGCGGCCGCCAGGGATGAGCAGTACGCTTCGCGCAGCGAGCTCGCCTATCGCAAGCTTCGCGACGCCCTCGCGAGCGGCAAGCTCCAGCCGGGTCAGCGTGTGATGGAAGTGGAGGTGGCCGAGTGGCTGAACGTGAGCCGCACGCCGGTAAGGGATGCGCTGAGGAGGCTCGAAAGCGAAGGCATGCTCGCGATGGAGCCACGGACAGGCCTTGTCGTAACCTCGATCACGCGCGAGGCCATGCTCGAGCTTTATGTCATGCGCGAAGTGCTCGAAGGCACCGCGGCGCAGCTTTGCGCCGAGAACGCGTCCGAAATCGAGATCATGGAGCTCGAGGAGCTCACGAAACGCGAGGAGCGGCTGCAGGGTGACCTCGAGGCGCTTGCCCGGCTCAATCGTGTTTTCCACGACACGATTCACCGCGCGGCGCACAATCGCTATCTGGAGAAGAGCCTGAACGCGGTGAACGACTCGATGTGCCTCCTCGGCAAGAGCCAGATGCTCATCGCTGCGCGCGCGAAAGAAGCGAAAGCGGAGCACGCCGAGCTCTTCGACGCGATTCGAAAGCGGGACGCCGATGCGGCGGAAGCGATCGCACGACGACACGTGCGCTCGGCGCAGCGGCAGCGTCTGCGAAGCTTGTTCCCGAACAGCGACCAATGAACCAGACGATCGCAGAGAAGCTCTTCAGCCGACACAATCTCACCGGCAAACAGGTGCGCGCCGGTGATATTCTCGAAGCGCGCATCGACGGCGCGATGGTGCATTACCACGCGAACGAGCCGATGCACGACCTCGCCGTTCAGGCAGGATTCAAAGACGGTCTGCCGCGTGTGTGGGATCGCGACCGCGTGTTCGTGCTGCTCGACCATCATCAGCCGACGCTGTCGCAGAAGCAGGCCGATGAGAATGCGCTCATCCGCCGGGAAGTGGAACGCCTCGGGATCCGGTGCTTTCATGATTCCGAGCCGGGCATCGCGCATCAGATGATGGCCGACTACGGCCTCATGCGGCCGGGCGAGCTCGTCGTCGGCAACGATTCGCACACGATCAGTTACGGCGCGCTGAACACGGGCGGCACCGGCATCACGCGTGCGGACATGCTGTATGTGCTGCTTTTCGGCGAGCTCTGGTTCCAGGTGCCGCAGTCGATCAAAGTGGTGCTGAACGGACGGCAACGCAACTACCCCGTCGCGAAAGATATCATTCTGTATCTCGCCGGCAAATATGGCGACGATTTCGCCGGCAACCTGTCGATCGAGTACAGCGGCACGCTCGTTCCCGGTCTTTCGATCGACAGCCGCATGTGCCTCTCGGCGCACGGTGTGGAAGTCGGCGCGAAGCTCGCGGTCTTTCCTTTCGACGAGACCACACGTGCGTTCCTCGCGAAGCGCACCGATCGCGCTTACGAGTCGATCGCGGCCGACGCCGGCGCGCACTACGAGCGCGAGATCGTGCTCGACGTGGATACGATGCCGTTCGTCGTCGCGAAGCCGCACCAGTTCGGCAACGTCTCGCCGGTCGACGAAGTGGCCGGGCGTCCGATTCAGCAGGCGATCATCGGCTCGTGCGCGAACGGCCGCTTCGAAGACATCGAGATCGCCGCGCGCGTTCTGAAAGGCCGCAAAGTCGCGAAAGGCGTGCGCTTCCTGATCTCGCCCGCGTCCCAGCAGGTCTACCTGCAGTGTGTCAAAGCCGGGCTCGTCGAGACGCTGCTCGAAGCGGGCGCGCAGGTGGTCACCCCCGGCTGCGGCGTGTGTCAGCCGAAAGTGGGCTTTCTCTCGGATGGAGAAGCGTGCATTACGGCGACAACGCGCAACTTCAAAGGACGCAAAGGCAGTATGAAAGCGGACATCTATCTCGCGGGCCCGCTCACGGTTGCGGCCGCTGCGCTTGCCGGTTCGATCGTGAATCCGAAAGAGGTGTTCGATGCCGCCTGACGCCAAGCAAAACTCGCTCGGGGTCAGGCAAGGGTCGCCTGACGAGAAGCAAAACTCGCTCGGGGTCAGGCAAGGGTCGCCTGACGCGAAGCAAGACTCGCTCGGGGTCAGGCAAGGGTCGCTTGATCTGAACCGCGTGCTTCGCGGACGCGTCTGGAAGTTCGGCGACTCGATCGAGACGGATGCCATCAACCCGTACTACCGGTATCCCACGATGGAAGAGTTGAAGCAACACACCATGGAAGCATACCGGCCGGAGTTTCCGAAGGAAGTCAAACCCGGAGACATTCTCGTGGCGGGACGCAACTTCGGCTGCGGCTCCAGTCGTCCGGGGCTCGTGCTGCGCGAGGTCGGCATCGTCGCGATCGTCGCGGAGTCGGTCGCGCGGCTTTTCCTGCGGAACAGCATCGCGCGCGCGATTCCGATATTCATGGCGCCGGGCATCACGAACATCGTGAACGACGGAGAAACGCTCGAAGTCGATTACCCCGCTGGAATCGTGCGCAACGTCGCGACGGGGGCGAGCATCGAGCTCCGCAAGTTTCCGCCGCTGATCGAGGAGATTTTCGCGAGCGGCGGACTGCCGGAGTTTGCTTATCAGCGCTACCAGCGGGAAACGGCGCGATGAAAGCAATCGCCTTCGCGGTCGTCGCGACAGCGTTCAGCGCGGGCTCGCTCGCGCAAACCGACTATCCGGGCAAGCCCGTGCGCTTCATCGTCGGCCAGGCGCCGGGCGGCGCGACGGACATCATCGCGCGGCTCGTCGGAAGCAAGATGCACGAGGCATTGGGGCAGAACGTCATCGTGGAGAACCGCACGGGTGCTGCGGGCTCGATCGGGGCGGCGAGCGTGGCGAAGAGTCCGCCCGACGGCTACACGATCCTGGTCGTCTCGAGCAGCTACGCCATCAATCCGAGCCTCTACTCGAATCTGCCTTTCGATCCGCAGAAGGATCTGGCCCCGGTGTCGCTGCTGGCCGAAGCGCCGTTCCTGCTCGTCGTGCACCCGTCTGTCCCCGCGAAAAGCGTGAAAGACCTGATTGCTCTGGCGAAGACGAAACCCGGCACGCTCACGTACGGCTCCGGCGGCACCGGCAGCTCGGGCCATCTCGCGGGTGCCCTCTTCGAAATGGGTTCGCGCGTGAACCTTACGCACATTCCCTACAAAGGCGCGGGGCAGGCACTCGTCGACGTCGTTGCGGGCCAGATCACGTTCATGTTCGCGAGCGTCCTGTCGGCGACCCCGCAGATCAAGCAGGGGCGGCTTCGCGTGCTCGGTGTGACGAGCAACAAGCGGTCACGCGCGCTGCCGCAGGTTCCGACAAT
>DASRIK010000625.1:0-4114 GCA_035650035.1 Burkholderiales bacterium
CGACGTGATCGAGCGCGCCGTGGAACGCGTGATCAGGGAAGCAAAAACGCTCACACCCGATCTCGGCGGCAAAGCATCCACGCGCGGAATGGGCGACGCGATCGCAGCGGCGATTTGACGTGGCAACAGTACGAATTCTGAGCGCCGGCGCGGCGCAAGCGGTTACCGAGCAGATCATCGACGCCTTTCGGCGTGAGACCGGTCACGAGGTCGCGGCGGAGTTCAGCGCAGTGGGCGCCATGAAAGCGCGTGTCACTGCCGGTGAGCCGGTCGATGTGATCACGCTGACCCAGGCGATGATCGACGAGCTCATCGCGAGCGGTTTCGTGCAGCAGGGTTCACGCTTCGATCTGGGCAGAGTAGGGACCGGCGTTGCGGTGCGGGCTGGCGCACCGGCTCCATCGGTCGCAGATGCGAATGCGCTGCGTACTGCGGTGCTTGGCGCGGCAAGGATCGTCTGTCCCGACCCGGCGGTCGCGACGGCAGGCAAGGTCGTCATCGGACTCATGGAGAAGCTCGGAGTCGCGGACCAGGTGCGCGACCGCATGCAGTTCTTCCCGAACGGCTATGCAGCCATGCGCTGGCTTGCGGCGGAGGGCAGCGCTCGCGATCTCGGCATCACGCAAATCACGGAGATTCTGCCGAACAAAGGCGTCGCGTATGCCGGCCCACTCCCCGGGGCATTTCAGATGAAGGCCGTCTACTCCGCCGGGGTCGCAAGCCGCGCGCAGGAACCGCAGCTTGCGAAGGATTTCATCGACCGCTTCAGAACGGCTCGTGCGCTGCTCGCAGACGCAGGTTACGAGCTTGAAGGATGAAAAGCTCAATCAATTCATATTGAGGTGAAGCATGAACCGGATAGTGCATCTCGCGCTGAAAGTCGAGGATCTCGAAAAAACGACCGAGTTCTATCAGGACGTCTTCGGGTTTCGTGAAGTGGAGACTCGCAAGACCCGCGATCATCTGTCGCGCCATCTCACCGACGGCGCGATCGATTTTACGCTCATCAAGTACGACGACGGCACGCAGTCGGCGGAATCGAAAGCCTCCGGCGAAGGACCGTGCATCCATCACTTCGCCATCGAAGTGGACGACATCCAGAGCTACTGGAAAAGGCTCGAAGGCTATGGCTGCCGGATGATCAGCGACCCGGGCGTCATCCCGGTGAAATTCCGCGCGCCCGGCGGCACGGTCGCCGAGCTCGTGCCGAAAGGCCGCTACAAGAACCTCGTCGACGACTGACGGCGGCGCGTCAGCCATGAAATCAGGTGCGAACGGAGACGTCGTTTCCGGGGGCGTGCTCACGGGCCTCGGCGTCTTCGTGGTCATCGAAGCGAGCCGGTGGGATTACCTGGCGCCCGACGGCCCCGGCCCCGGATTTTTTCCGCTCTGGTATGGCATTGCACTCATCGCGCTTTCGCTCGCGTTGATGATCGGGGCGCTGAAGCGGCGCGCTGCGGCATCTGAAACGCGTGCCGATTGGCGAGAGGTTGGGCGCGCGCTCGTCGCATGGGCCGCGTTCGCGCTGTCAGTTGCCTTGCTGAAGCTGCTGGGATTCCTGCTGAGCTTCGCACTGCTCACGTTATTTATCGTGTCCGTGATGTACCGCCGTCCCCTTGGCTTCGGGCTCGCGGCAAGCGTCGGCAGCGCAGCGGCCTTCTATCTGATATTCCCGCTGGCGCTCAACGTCGCGCTCCCTGTCGGCGTTTTCGGATTCTGAGATGGACGTTGCCTCAGGCCTGATACAGGGATTCAGCGTCGCGCTCGCCCCGGGCAATCTGATGTGGTGCTTCGTCGGCTGCTTTCTCGGCACTGTCGTCGGAATCATGCCGGGCCTCGGTCCCGCCGCGACCATCGCGATGCTGCTGCCGCTCACGTTCAAAATGGATCCGACGAGCGCGATCATCATGCTCGCCGGTATTTACTACGGCGCGAAGTACGGCGGCTCGACGACGTCGATCCTTCTGAACGTGCCGGGCGAATCGGCATCGGTCGTGACGTGTCTCGACGGCTATCAGATGGCGCGCAAAGGGCGCGCGGGTGCCGCGCTCGGCATCGCAGCGATCGCATCGTTCGTCGCCGGCACCGTCGGCGTGATTGCGCTCATGCTCATTTCGCCGCCGCTCGCGAAAGTCGCGCTCTCGTTCAGCTCGCCGGAATATTTCGCGTTGATGGCGCTCGGACTCGCAATGGTCGTGCTGCTCGCCGGCAGGTCGCTCGTGAAAGCCTTGATGGCGATGCTGGTCGGCCTGTGGATTGCGAGCATCGGAACGGACCTGTTCACTGCCGTGTCGCGCTTTACATTCGGTCAATCCGAGTTGCTCGACGGTGTGGACTTCGTGATCGTCGCGATCGGCGTTTTTGCCGTGGGCGAAGTGCTCGGCAACATGGAGCAGCGGGAGGCAGCGCAAGTGCTTCCCGTGCCGAAAGGCTTGCGCAATCTCCTGCCTACGCTCGAAGAGTTGAAAGCGTGCCGCTTCGCATTTCTGAACGGCTCGGTCGTCGGCTTTCTCATCGGTGTGCTGCCGGGTGCAGGCTCGACGATCGCCTCGTTCATCTCTTACGGACTGGAGAAAGCTGTCTCCAAACACCCCGAGAAATTCGGCACCGGCGTGCCTGAAGGTGTCGCAGCGCCGGAAGGCGCGAACAACTCGGAGACTGGCGGCGCGCTCGTGCCCATGCTGACCCTCGGCATCCCGGGCTCGTCCACGACGGCGATTCTGCTCGCGGCGCTGATACTCTGGGGACTGAAGCCGGGGCCGCTCATGATCCAGGACAACCCGGCTCTTTTCTGGGGACTCGTCGCGAGTATGTACGTGGGGAACGTCATGCTGCTCGTTCTCAACATACCGCTGATCCCGCTGTTCGCGCAGATTCTGCGGCTGCCGGTCGAGCTGCTCTACCCCCTGATCTTCGGGATTTCCATCGTCGGCGTGTACAGCGTGTCGGGAAGTCTTTTCGACGTGTGGATGCTCGCGGCCTTCGGCCTGCTCGGTTATGTCATGCGCAGGCTCGACTATCCTTCCGCCCCGCTGATACTCGGGCTCGTGCTCGGCGACAGCATGGAGCGGGCGCTCCGGCAGTCGCTGATGATGTCGCAGGGTGAGCTGGGGATCCTTGTCTCGCGGCCGGTGTCGGCCATCATGCTGGGACTCACGGTGCTGATATTATTGTTGCCCCTTTTCAGGAAAGCGAACGCGTGGCGGGTGCGGGCGCTCGAGGAAAACGGCTGACCGCCCATAGAAATAGAGGAGGAATGTCATGACGAAGAGAACACTCACCAGCGCGCTGCTCAGCACAGCGCTGCTGTTCGCCGCCGCACCGGCTCCAGCGGAGTTCAAGCCGACGAAACCCATCGAAGTGATCGTCCATACCGGCCCCGGCGGCGGTGGCGATGTGCTCGCGCGGTTTATCGCGCAGGCCGTCGAGAAGGAAAAGCTTGCGCCGGTGCGCATGCAGGTGAACAACAAGCCGGGCGGCGGCGGTCTCACCGCGATGAACTACGTCGTGGAGAAAAAAGGTGACGCACACGCGATCGCCATCTTCACTGGCGTCTGGGTCACGAATCCGCTCACTCAAGCCGAGGCGAAGGTCACCGTGAAAGACATGACCCCGGTCGTGCGGCTCGTGCTCGAGCCGGCGGTGATCGTGGTGAAAGCCGACGCGCCGTACAAGACCCTTCGCGATTTCATCGACGCGGCGAAAAAGACTCCGGGACAGCTGAAGCAGTCGGGCGGTTCGATCACGAGCCGGGACAACGTGATCCGTCAGCTGATGATGAAGAATACCGGCGCGAATTGGGCGTTCATTTCCTTTCCCGGCGGTGGAGAGCGCATCGCCGCGCTGCTCGGGGGCCACGTCAACATGATGGTGATCGAGCCCCAGGAAGCCGGCGAGCATATCCGCGCGAAGAACATGCGCGTGCTGGCGCAGGTCGCGGACAAACGTCTGCCGGCTTTTGCTGACGTTCCGACGATGAAGGAAGCCGGCGTGGACATTCCGAACGTGCCGCAGGTGCGCGGCGTCGTTGCGCCGCCCGGGATTCCCCAGGATGCGGTCGCTTATTACGAAGACCTTTTCCTGCGCCTTTCGAAAACGGCGACGTGGCGCAAGT
>DASRIK010000626.1:0-4508 GCA_035650035.1 Burkholderiales bacterium
GCGCACGCCGAGAACCCTCGTCACGAAGGACGCATTGCTCGACGCGGTTTGGGGCCACCGTTTCGTCAGTGATTCCGTGCTCAAGACGACGGTGAGCGCGCTTCGTTCTGCGTTGGACGACGATGCGCGCGAGCCGCGCTACATCGAAACAGTATCGCGCCGCGGTTACCGTTTCATCGGCGCGGTGAGTTCGGCGCCAGCGCTGGTCGGGTCGATGCCTGGGCCGGCGACCGCCGCGCTTGCTCCTGCCCCGGCGTCATTACCGATCATCGGCCGCTCCGTCGCAATCGAACGGCTGCGCTCGGCATGGCAGCTCGCGCGTGCCGGTAAGCGCCGCATCCTATGGATCGCGGGGGAACCGGGTGTGGGCAAGACCACGCTCATCGAAAGCTTCATGGCCGAAGCCGGAGAACCGTACTGCGCCCACGGCCAGTGCGTCGGACACGCGGGCGAGCCCTATCTGCCGGCCCTCGAAGCGCTTTCCGGGTTGTGCCGCCGCGATGCGTTTTTCGCGGAGCGCATTCGTGCGATGGCGCCGACCTGGCTGCTGCAGCTTCCCTGGCTCAGCACTCCGGCAGAACGTGAGGCGCTACGGCACGATCTGTCGGGCTCGGGGCCGGCACGCATGCTGCGCGAGTTCGGCGAATTGCTCGAGCGCTATACCGAAGATCGGCCGCTGCTCCTCGTCACTGAAGACCTGCACTGGAGCGATGCCGCGACCCTTCAGCTCATGGACCACATCGCGCGCCGCCGGGGACCGGCGCGTTTACTGTGGCTCGCGAGCTTCCGGCTGACGGAGGTCATGGCCGCAGAGCATCCCCTTAAGTCGCTGCGCCACGAGCTCCGCCTCCATGGCCTATCGGAAGAGATCGTGCTCGATGCGTTTTCGGAGAGGGAGGTCGCCGATTATGTTGCCGCGCGACTCCCCGGGCTTTCGGCCGAGGAAACGTTCGTTCACGCGCTACATGCCCGCACCGAGGGACTGCCTTTGTTCGTCGCGGACGTCGTGAGCGATCTTCTGGCGCACGGCGATGCGACGCACGACAGCGAATCGTCCGCGGCCTCACGGCTGCAATCGATGCCGATACCGGAGAACCTGGCCGGCATCATCGAACAGTACATGGAGCGGCTCACGCCGGAGCAGCGCGTGCTGCTCGAGGCGGCGAGCGTCTGCGGCATGGATTTTCGGCTGAACACGCTGGCAGAGGTGCTGGGGAGCGACATCGCAAAGGTGGCTCGGTCGTGTGCCGAGCTCGCCCGTGAGCAGCGCTGGCTAAACGAGGTGCCGCTCGAACTGGCGGGCTCGAGGAGCGATACGCGCTATGCCTTTCGACACGCGCTGTACCGAGAGGTACTCCAGAACCGGATCGGTCCTGTAGCTCGCGCTGACCTCCACCGCAAAATTGCTCTAGCGTTGGAGCGCGAGCGTACCGAAGGCGCAGACGTTACGGCGGCGGAGCTCGCCTTGCATTTCGAGCTTGGCCACGAGCTCATGCCGGCACTGCGCTATTACGCCGAAGCTGCGGAGTCGGCTCTGCTCCATTTCAGCCCGGCCCAGACGATGAGTCTCACGCAACGTGCATTGGCGCTCGTGCCAAGCGCCGAAGCCAGCGTTGCTCGCACGACTCTCGAGATCACGCTCGCCACACTTCAGGGCGCGGCGGCAATACAGGTGGTTGGGATAAGCGCGGACGAAGTGAAGCGCGCCTTCGAGCGCGCGCTCTCGCTGCTCGACGAAGTGCCGCGGCATCCATTGCGCGGTCTGTTCCTCGCCGCGCTCGGACTGGGACTCTGCATGAGGGCAGAGCCCGATGAGGCACACGCGCTCGCGCAGCGTTGCGAGATTCTGTCCGTCGCAGGTGATGACCGGATCGCGCTACTTTGCGCGTGTCTCGTCCACGGGTTGGTTCAGCACCTGCGCGGCCGGCCGCGGATCGCGCGCGAATGGCTCGAGAAAGGCCTCGTAGCACACGAGGGTCTAGACGAGACGATGTCCCCGGCGGTTTTCGCCGCCGACCCCGGCGTGATCATCCGGGGCTACCTCGCCATTGCGCTACTTCACATGGGCCTGGTTGATGAGGCACGGACGCGTATTGACGAGGCGTACGCGCGGGCGCGTGCTTTGGGCGAGCCGGGGCCGCGATTGGCAGCACTCTGGTTGGAAGCCCTCTTCGAGGTGCGGATGGACAATGCCGAACGCGTGGCGGAGGTCTCGGAGCGCTTGCGGGCATTGGCCGAGCAGTATGCATTCCCGCAGGGGCGGGCGGCGCATCTTTGGTTCCGCGGCTGGGCGGAAGCGCAGCTTGGCGATCCGCGCGCCGCCCATCGGCTAATACGCGAGGGGTACGACGAAGCACTCCGGCTTGGCATTCGAGCGTGGGGTAGCGAAACGCTTGGGTACGCCGTCGAAGCGCTTACGCGCGCCGGCGAATGGGCTGCGGCCCGGCGGCAGCTCGAGGAAGCCGTGCAGTGCGCGGAAGCGATAGGCGAAAGGCACTGGCTGCCTCAATTGCTCCTGCTCGATGCGCGCATCGCAGACGCGCTCGGCGAGGCCAAGCGGGCGAACCAGTCGATCCGCGCCGCCGTCGCCGAAGCGCGCGCCCAGGAAGCGCCGTGGCTCGAGATGCTTGCGCTGACAGCGCTCTGTGAGCGCAAAGACGCGAGTCCTCGGGACCGCGAGTCGCTTCGGCGCGTGCTCGAGAAAATCACCGGAGGCGACGAGGCACCCGCGGTTGCGCGAGCGCGCGCACTGCTAGGCGATTAAGGATCGATTGCGATCAGTTCTTTCACTTCTTTCATAACTCTGCCCTCTCACTTGTGAGCCGCAGTGGCATCTCGTGCGCGCGATCAACGCAGCGCAACGTCTGTCCGCTTGCGCGCCGTCACCTTTTCAGTGCGAATCGATACTCGAGTGCTGCCAAGCGCTCTTCGAACCCGTTCCAGCATGGCGGCCTGCTGCGACGTAGGGGCTCGTTCGAGTACCCGCTTGTCGCTGACCACGCGTTCGATCAGTGCGAGCAGACGGTCACGCTCATGGTCTTTCAGCAATTGCGGCAGCGTTTCGATCGCACGGTCGGCGTCGTAGCGCACGATGATTTCCTGTTCTCCACGTATGCGGCGCCACTGCTCGACCGGCAGCCGCGGCAGAAGATCGCCGTAGTCCTTGATGAGGTCCTGCGCGGTGGTCAAGAGCGAGAGCGGGATCGGCTTGTCGGTGCCGGCCAGCAGGAATCCGACGCGCGCAAAAGCTTCCGGATAGCCGCCTTCTGTCATGCGCGCGAGTGCCTGCCGCACGACCGGGCGTTCTCGCGGACCTGTACTCGCGTCGGTCGCATTCTGTTGTGATGCGGCCTGCTCTGCGAGATAGGCGAGGTAGACGTTTCCGTAGATGGTGAAAAAAGCAGCTTCGGCGAGCGCGTCACGCGCCGCGCGATAATAGTCGAGCGCAGCGCTCACGAGCTCCGCGGTGGCCCCCTCCGTCTTGCGCAGGGCGCTGTCGGCAGGGGCGGTGACACGCTGTGCTTTCACTGCCTGCGCGGCGGGCCCCAGCAACGCCAGCGCCGGGTTGGCGGCATCGGAGATCGCCCAGTTGCGCGCTCTCAGCGGGTGGACGTGACGTAGAAGCCGCGCACTCAAATCGTTGGCGCCGGCTTTCGCAAAAGGACGCACGAAAAGCTCGTACGCGCGCTGATTGAATTCCGAGATGGTCTGCACCGCTTCGAACGGCCGCTCGTCCTGGCGTTGCAGGGGATTGAGCTTCGCCACGACATCCTCGAGCCGATATTCCCGAAAGCGCACGTCGTACGACGGCTTTCCGCTTCCGTCGCTGGCATCGACAATTTCCATGCCGTAAATGCCGGGCTGCAGGAGCTCGATCGCCTCCATGACTTCGACCAGCTTGCGTGTTTCTTTCTGGTGAACCTTGCCGGACACGAAGATGCCGAGGTGTCCTGCATCTTCATGCACGAGGCCGACGATGACGTGGCCACCCGCCTTGATCTCCTCGGTGCTGCGAAATACGTCGGCGACCCAGTTGAAGGCCTGCTGGGGCGGGGTGATGTTGTCGCCGAGGGAGGCGAACAGGATGATCGGGGACTTGATGTCGCGCAGGTCGAACGCCTTGCCGTTCTTCTGCCTCACATCGCCCGACCAGAGCTTGTTGCCAATGAAGAGATTGCGCGTGATCCATTCGATCTCCTCGCGGTTCATGAGGTAGTAGCTCGACCACCAGCGCTCGAACTCCACGAACCGCGCGGGTTCCGTATCCGCATTCGCGAACACCTTGTAGTACTTGCCCCAGTGCGTGTTCGCGGGATTGAGATACTCGAAGTTCTCGACCAGGTATGCGCCGTCGAAAAGCCCGTTGCCGAGGTCCGCGGCAAGCGACGAGAGCCACGTGCCGCCGAGAAGACCGCCGGCATAGCGCATCGGGTTGGGCGCCTGCTCTTCCTGCCACGCGCCGCCCCAGTACGACATCGGAGATCCGACGAGAATCACCGGGCCCATGT
>DASRIK010000627.1:0-9518 GCA_035650035.1 Burkholderiales bacterium
TCCATAATGCGAACAGGCGGGCATTCACTGTACTGCAGGCGCGCGAGTGAGTGCAACCCGCGCCCGATGTAACATCGAAGGTTCAACTCTCGAGGATTTCCATCCATGGCTGACGCTCCGCTGCTTCCCCATACCGTCGAAGACGGCATCGCCGTCGTGACGCTCAATCGCCCCGAGGCGCTCAATTCGATCAATCGCGCGCTGCGCATGGAGATCATGGAGCTCTTCCCTGCGCTCGACATGCGCAAGGACGTGAAGGTGATCGTCATTACCGGTGCAGGTGACAAAGCGTTCTGCACGGGCGCGGATCTGAAGGAGCGTTCCACGCGATCGACGGAAGAGATGGTGTACGACCGCCATTACCTGACGTCGAAATCCACCAGCATCATTTCGAGCGTGACCAAGCCCGTGATCGCGGCGATCAAAGGCTATTGCATGGCGGGCGGCTACGAAATGGTGCTCCAGTGCGATATCTCGATCTGTTCGGACAACGCGATCTTCGCGCTGCCTGAAGTGACCCACGGATTTTTCCCCGGCGGCGGCGCGTGCCAGCGCCTGCCGCGTCTGGTCGGTTATCAGATGGCCAGAGAGCTCATCTTCACCGGCCGGCGTTGGGACGCGAAAGAAGCGAAAGAGCTCGGGCTCGTCAACAAGGTCGTGCCGCTCGACAAAGTCATGGACGAAGCGATGGCGATGGCCAGGAAGATCGCCTCGTACCCGTCGGTCGGCGTGATTCAGGCGAAGCGCGCCCTCAACCAGTCGATGGAAGTGGGACTCACCGCCGGACTGCGCTTCGACGTCGAGGCATGGGTGGGCTGCATGCATTCGGACGAATGGAAAGAGAAGCTGGGCGGCTTCGTGCGGAAGGAACGGAAATCCTAAGACCGGAGCGGAGGCTGCGCACCCTACACAGGAAAGAGGATCGAGGATGACGCAAAGGCAAGGAGAAGACACGCGCAAGTGGCTGGACTGGGACGCGCTGGAAATCCCCGAGCAGTTCGAGACGTACTCGTACGTGCTCACGCAGGAGATGATCGACGATTTCCGCAAAGGAGTGATGGACCCGGAAGCGGCGTTCCCCACGATCTCCGGAAAAGTCGATACGCATCAGTATCACGAGACCTATCGCGACAACGGCTCCGTAAATGCACGTTGCGCGTTTCACTTCTATAACCCGCCCATTGCCGGCAAGCGCATCACCGTGCAGTCGTGGATCGCGGACAAGTACGCACGACGCGCCAAGAACTACATCGTGACGGAAGCCGTGTCGGTCGACGAGGACGGACGACTGCTCGACCGCGTCATCACGCACGAGCTCAAACAGCCGAGAGAGGTCGGCAAGAAATGGGACTGACCCGCACTTACAAGACCGGCGACGAGGTGCCCCCGCTCAGCAAGACGATGACGCAGGAGGCGATCAATCTGTTCGAGAAAAGCGGCGGCAAGACCGGCCCGAGCCAGTTCACGGACGAAGCCACCGCGCGTGAAACGCTGGGCACGCGCGGGACCGTCGCATCCGGGCGGATGTCGCTCACGTTCGCGTCGGAAATGTTGCGCCGCTACTTCAGCGCTGACGTCTACAACCGCAGGGGCACGGTGGACCTGCGGTTCCTGAGGCCGGTGCGTCCGGGCGACACCATCACGTTCACGGGCAAGGTAACCGCGATTGCGAGAGAGCCCAACGGCGGACGCGTGACAGTGGAAGTCACTGCGACGAACCAGAAAGGCGACGTGACCGCAGCGGGTTCAGGCGCGTGTCTCGTGCCGAGCGGCTGGATACCGGCGGAGGAATAGGCGTGCCCGGAGCGATTGCGCGTTGCGTCACTGCCGCGATGCTGGTGTTCCTGGCCGCGTCGGCTTCCGCTCAGCAGGTTTATCCAGCGAAGCCCGTTCGCGTCATCAGCCCGTATCCTGCCGGAGGCACGACCGATATTCTCGCTCGCATGGTCGGCGCGAAGCTCACCGAAAGCTGGGGGCAGCAGGTCATCGTCGACAATCGGCCTGGCGGGAACACGATCATCGGCTCGGAGGCGATGGTGAGATCGCCGCCCGATGGCTATACGTTACTGTCGATCCTCACGAGCCACGTGATCGTTCCGAATCTCGCGCCGACGCCTTACGACCCCGTCAAGGATTTCGCGGCCGTTGCGACGATCGCCGGTACGCAGCTCGTCCTCGTGGTGCATCCGTCAGTGCCCGTGAGGAATCTGCAGGAGCTCATTGCGTTCGTGAAGAGCCGCCCCGGACAACTCAATTACGGCTCCGGCGGCAGCGGCACGGTGACGCATCTCGCCGGCGAGTACTTCAACATGCTTGCGGGCGTCCGGACGCAGCACATTCCGTACAAGGGATCGTCGCAGGCCCTTGTGGATGTCATGGGTGGCCAGGTCCACATGTACTACAGCCCGCCGATCGTAGCGCTCCCGCATATCAAGAGCGGGCGGCTGCGACCCATCGCCGCGACGGGCGATGCACGCGTATCGGCCCTGCCGAACGTGCCCACCGCCGGCGAAGCCGGCCTCAAAGGGTTCGAGCTCAGCATCTGGTATGGCTTGCTCGCACCGGCTGCGACACCGAGAGCGGTGATCGACAAGCTTGCGGCGGACATCGCGAGGGTGCTCGCGATGCCTGCGATCAAAGAGCAGCTGGTGAGTCAGGGCATGACGCCGTTGGTGTCCACGCCGGAGCAGTTCGCGGCGCTGATCAAGGCGGATCTCGCGAAGTACACGAAGATCATCAGGACGGCGAACATAAAGCTCGAGCAATAACCGAAGCGCCGTCATCCTGACGAAAGTCAGGACCCATGTTGATGTTAGTAGTGGATCCCGGATCGCGTCCGGGATGAGGTGTTTTTCCTACTCCACTTTGATGCCCCCCGCCTTGATGATCTTCGCGAACCTGACGATGTCCCCCTTCAGCAACTCGGCGGTTCTATCGGCATTGTTGTAGAAGGGAACGAAGCCCTGCGCGTCGAGCTTCTCGACCGTATCGGGCAGTGCCACGAGCTTCTCGATTTCCGCGGAGATCTTGTCGATGATCGCTTTCGGCGTACCGGCGGGCGCGCCGACACCCTGCCACGTCTTCAAAGTGACCTGCGGTAACCCTGATTCGGCAAAGCTCGGCACGTCCGGCAGCGAATTCAGGCGCTTGTCTCCGGTAATTGCAATGCCCCGAAGCCGCCCGTTCTTGATATGCGTAACGATGTTGACCGGCACCGCCATGATGTACTGCACCTGTCCGCCCATGAGGTCCGTGACTGCCGGCCCGCCGCCTTTGTAGTTGATGGCCTGGGTCTTGATGCCCGCGACGAGATTGAAAAGAACCGGGGCGAGATGCGTGGATCCGCCGTGGCTCGACGTCGCATAGTTCAGCTGACCCGGCCGCGCCTTCGCGAGCGCAATAAACTCCTTCAGCGTCTTTACCGGGAGCGACGGATGCACGGCGAGCAGGTTTTCGTAGCTCGAAACGGTCGCGATCGTCGCGATGTCTTTCAGCGCGTCGTACGGGGTCTTCATCAGCGTGTGATTGGAGGCGAGCGCGCTCCCGATGTAGAGCAGCGTGTAGCCGTCGGGGCGCGACCTCACCGCGAGCTCGGTCCCGATCACCGTGCCGGCGCCGGGGCGGTTGTCGATGATCACCTGCTGGCCCCAGACCTGCGTGAGCCTCTCGCCGACGAAGCGCGATGTCCACGTCGTGCTTCCGCCTGGCGCATACGGCACGATGTAGCGTATCGGTTTGACCGGATAGTCCTGCTGGGCGAGCGCACCACCCGAAAATGTCAGCAAAGCGACAGCGCCGAGCAGTCGCATACGTGCGCGACCCATCTTCATTGAAGCGTCTCCTCGTGTGATTTTGTCAGTGCTCGATTCTGATGTCCGCAACTTTGATGATCTTTGCGAACTTGGTCATCTCGGTTTTATAGAACGCGGCAAACTGCTCGGGCCCCGAAATGAAAGGCTCTGCGCCCTGGCTGACGAGCTTGTCGTTGATGTCCGGCATGGTTTGAATTCTTGCGATCTCATCCGAGAGCTTCTTGACGATCGTCTTCGGCGTGCGTGCAGGCGCAACGACACCGAACCAGTTCTTCACATTGAAACCGCCAACCCCCGCTTCGGCGAACGTCGGCACGTTCGGAAGTACCGGCGAACGCGCCTCTCCACCGATCGCGAGCGCCCTCACCTTCCCGCTGTTCAGGTGCGGTGAGAGCGTGATCGCATTGTTGAATGCGAGCTGCACGTGTCCGCCGACCAGGTCTGTCATCCCCGGACCGCCGCCTTTATAAGGCACGTAATTCAGCTTGACGCCCGCAAGAACGTTGAAAAGCTCGAGCGCGAGGTGTTGTATCCCGCCGCTGTTCGAGCCTGCGGCGTTCAGCTGCGCGGGTTTCGATTTCGCAAACGCGACGAACTCGCGCAGGTTGCTGGCGGGCACTGCCGTAGCGTTCACGGCAAGTATGTATTGCGTGCTCGTGAGCGACCCGACGGATGCGAAGTCCCTCAGAAACTCGTATGGCTGATCGCGGAAGAGCAGCGGATTGATGGCGTGCGAGGCTGTCACCAGCAGGATCGTGTGGCCGTCCGGGTTGGATCGCAGCAGCGCTTCGGCCGCGATCACGTTGTGTCCTCCCGGACGATTGTCCAGAAGCACCTGCTGGCCCCAGATCGCCGTCAGCTTCTCGCCGATGAGCCGGGCCACGAAGCTGTTGCTGCCGCCCGGCGCGTTCGGCAGGATGAACCTGATCGGCTTCCTCGGGAAAACCTCCTGCGCGAACGCCGCGCCGGCGCTCGCCGCGAGGAAGGCGGCGAGCAGCCAACGACAGATCATGACCCTGCGAGCACGACCTCTTTCACCTGGAGCACCGGGGTGCGCTCCGTGGTGCTTTCGGTACCCGCAAGCGTGACGACGTCGAGTAGCTGCGAGACGTCGGACAGTTTTTCCAGCCGCTGCACGAGATCGATCGCCGTCGCCGCGCGCTCCTTGCCGAGAATCGCTTCCGTATTGAGACGGAACTTGTCGAGCACGGCATCGCCGGTGAGATGGGTCGCGGTGCCCATGACGATCTCGTGCACGGCGCCGTCACGCATCGTGATGCGCAGGCGCGCTTCCAGGTTCGCATCCGCGATGTGCGGCCGGCGCAATGCGACGTCGTCGCTCCGCACGAGCTTCACGCGTTTCATGAACGCCTGGAGATCGCCTTTCCCCGCACGCTTGTCGGTGAACGTCTCGTAATCGACTTTACCGTCGATCAGCGCGGCGGAAATGTTGTAGGCGAGGCTGAACTTGCCTTCCAGGCCCTTCTTCACTTCGGTACGCAGCAGCGCGCCCGTGCACGGGATGTTCGGACCGATGTGCTCGACACGCTCGACGTCTTCGGCCTTGAGCTTTTTCTCTTTGATGAACGGCAGCCAGTTCGAGAGCGTCTGATGATTGCCGCCGCAGCAGGGCCAGGGCTTGATGCGCGTCCCCTCTTCTTCGAGGTAGTACACCTTGCCGAGAAACTTCGTCATCGCGGGAACGTTGCACTTCGCGCCGCCGAAGTTGTCGGCGTAACCCTGCCGTCCTTCGATGATGTCCGGATCGGCCGTGAAGCCTTTCGCCGCGAGCTTCGCAGCGATGACTCCGTTCCGAGCTGCCTGTCCCGGATGGAAGGGTTTAGTCATCGTGCCGAAATTACGCCGGAGCCCGCCGGCCTCCGAGCCCGCAATGCCCAACGCCATACGCGCTTTCTCCGCGTCGAGCCCGAGCAGTTTCGACGCTGCAGCCGCCGCGGCCATCGTTCCGTAAATGGCGGTCGGGTGCCAGTCGCGATCGGTATGGTTGTTCGCGCTCAGGCGCGTGCCGATCTCGTACCCGACCACCCATCCGGTGAGCACGTCGCGCCCGGACAAGTGCAGCTCATCCGCAAGCGCGAGCACCGTGGGCGTCAGCACCGTGGCCGGATGACCGCCGCAGCCGCCGAGATCATCGAAATCTTCCGAATGACCGATCGTGCCGTTGGCAAACGCGGCCTGCGCGCTCGCCGTGCGGATGTTCGTGCCGATCACGCGCGCCTGCGGATTCCCGCCCTGCTCGCGCGTGAACTCGAGCATGATCTTACCGAGCTGCGACGTCGTTCCGTAAGTCGCGGTGCCGATGTAGTCGAGGATCGATTTCTTGGCCTGCTCGATCGCCGCAGGCGGGATATCGTCATAAGTGGTCGCGGCGATCCATTTCGCCAGCGTTTCAGTGGCTCCCATCGTGTCCTCCTTCGGTGTGGGGTAAGTCGCGTAAGTTTAGACCGGGATGCGGGCGCTGGCACACGCAAGCCCGCATCTTGGACACAGCGTGGGGGCCCCTATAATCGAGCGAGGCCTCGATAAGGCCACGAAGAGGAGCGAGCCTTGGCACAGCACAAAAACATCAGAATCGGCTATATCGGCGCGGGCGGTTACAGCAGGCGCGTGCTGCTTCCGAATTTCAGAAAAATCGCCGGCGTCGAGCTCAAGGTGGTGGCGAACAGCACCCCTGAAAGCTCCGAGCGCGCTGCACAGGAGTTCGGCTTCGCGCGCACGGCCGGCGACTGGCGCGAAGTCGTGGATGCACACGATGTGGACGCGATCGTGATCGGGACGCGCACCGAGGCTCACTTCGAGATGATTCCGCCGGTGCTGGACGCGGGACGCCACGTGCTTTCCATGAACGCGCTTTGCCGCAACGCGACACAGGCGCGTGAAGTCACGGCTCGCGCCGCGGCGCGTCCGGATCTCGTGTCGCTGGTCTATCCCGCCGCCGGTCCCGCCTATTTCCTTCGCGAAGACGCGATGATGCGTCACCTGATCGACGATGGTTACCTTGGCACTGTGCTGCAGGTCGCCGATTACTGGTTTGCGCCGTTCTTCGGCCTCGGCAGCATGTTCGAGGTCGGCAGCCGCTGGTTCGGTCCGCATACGCGCGTTTTCGGGTACCGCCGCGGCTACGACGTCGAGGGTGCGACGGTCGCTGCGCGCCCCGGGCGCGGCGCCGTGCGTCCCGAGACGAACATCGCACTCGCCGAGCTCGCGAGCGGTGCGATGATTACGTATCAGCACAGCACGGTCGCCGGCGACACGGCGAAAGCGCGCTGGGAGATCATCGGTTCGGCGGGTTACGTCATCGCATACGCCGGCACGGCTGACGCGCCTGGAACGTTCTTCGGCGCGAAGCACGGCTCTAAATCGCTCGAGCCGCTGCCGGTCCCGCCTGAGCGCACGCATGGTGTCAGCGTCGAAGCCGATTTCATTGCGGCGATCCGTGGCGAACGCGAACCGGCGCGCGCCATTCCGCGTTTTGGCGATGCGTTACGTCTTCTCGAGTTCAGTGAGGTCTGGCGCGAGTCGGTGGAAAACGGCTCCTGGCGCGATCTGCCTATTGGGGTTTGATCCCCGCCGACACAATCACCTTGCTCCACCGCGCCGTTTCGGATTTGTGATACTCCGCGAACGATGCGATCGTGCCGCCGACGGGTCTCATGTGGTTCTTACGAAAATATTCTTTCGCCTGCGGCGTTTCCAGGTAGCGATTGACCGCTTCGTTCCAGCGTTGCGCAAGCGCGGCGGGCAATGCACGTGGACCGTAGATGGCGAACCACGTCGACGATTCGAATCCGGGCAGCCCTGACTCCGCAACCGTCGGAATCTCCGGCGCGTAGTCGGCACGCTGAGCGCCGCTCGTGGCGAGCACTCGTACTTTGCCGGCTTTCATGAGCGGCAGAAAAGCTGCGGCGGAGTTGAAGAACATCTTCACCTGGCCGCCAATGAGGTCGGTCATCGCGGGGCCGCCGCCTTTATAGGGCACGACCAGCAGGTCGAGTTGCGCCATTGTTTTGAAGAGCTCGGTCGTGAGGTGATTCGTGCTGCCGATGCCCGACACCGCGGCCGTCATCTGGCCGGGCTGAGCTTTCGCAAGCACGATCAGCTCCTTCACCGATTTCACCGGCACGCTCGGATGCACCGCGAGCATCGAGTTGCTGCTGGTCACGTGAATGATCGCAGACAGATCCCGCACCGTATCGAACTTGATGCTGCGGTACATCGCCGGCATGATCGCGATGGCGGAGCTGTTGCACAGCATCGTGTAGCCGTCCGGCTCCGCACGCGTCACGATTTCAGTGCCGATCACGGTGCCTGCCCCCGGACGGTTGTCCACGATCACCTGCTGTCCCCAGATCTCCCCGAGTCCGGCGGCGACGGCGCGGCTCACGATATCGACGGATCCGCCGGGCGTATACGGATTCACCAGCCGTACCGGCCGATTCGGAAAGCTGCTTTGCGCGTGCGTATCTTGAACGGATGCCATGGCCGCCAGAGCGACGCATGCGACACCCAGCCGTTTCGGTATGGTTCGCGAAATCATGTTCAGCCTCGTTGCGGGGCCTCGTTGCCGATGTCCCTTCGATACCTGCGTAATGCCGGGACTATGAATACGATCAGGAGCGCGACAGTGGCGAAGATGAAGGCGCCGCTGATCGGCCGTGTGATGAAGATCGTCGCATCACCTTCCGACAGGAACATCGAGCGGCGCAGGTTCTCCTCCATCACCGGCCCCAGCACCATCGCCAGAATCAACGGCGGGAAAGGACACCCGAGCTTCATCAGGATGTATCCGACGAAGCCGAAGAGCGCCATCAGCAACACGTCGGTCCCGGAATTACTCAGGCTGTAGATGCCGATACCCATCATCGTCATGATGATCGGGAACAGAAGCCGGTAAGGCACCTGCAGCAGCTTTACCCATATCCCGATCAGCGGCAGGTTCAGCAGCAGCAGCATGCCGTTGCCGATCCACATGCTCGCGATGAGCCCCCAGAACAGGTCGGGCCGTGACGTCATGACCTGCGGTCCGGGCGTGATGCCATGAATGATCATTGCGCCGAGCATCAGCGCCATCGACGCACTGCCGGGAATCCCCAGCGTGAGCATTGGGACGAACGTCGTCTGTGCGCACGCGTTGTTCGCGCTCTCCGGACCCGCCACGCCTTCGATCGCACCGTTGCCGAAGCGCGAAGGATCTTTCGCGAGCTTCTTCTCGAGCATGTACGACGTAAACGAGCTGATGGTGCCGCCCAGGCCAGGGAGCGGCCCGTAGAGCGCGCCGATCGAGGTACCGCGGAGGATCGGCCCGAAGCACCTCTTCAGATCCTGCCACTTCGGCATGAGCCCCTGAATCTTCCCCCTGACGATCGTCTGGGTCATGTGCGGGCCACCGAGATTCTTCACGATTTCGGTCAGGCCGAAGACTCCCATCGCGACGACCGCGATGCCGACACCGTCGCTCAGCTCCACCACACCAAACATAAAGCGCGACATCCCGGTGCTTAGGTCCGTGCCGACGATGCCGATCAGCAGCCCCGCGGCGACCATCGCCAGCGATTTGAGGAGCGAGCCCGAGCCGACGACCGAAGCGCACACGAGCGCCATCAGCATCAGCGAGAAATATTCCGGCGAGCCGAAACTCAGCGCGACCGACGCGAGCGGCGGCCCGACGAGCGCGATGAGGAGCGT
>DASRIK010000628.1:0-4008 GCA_035650035.1 Burkholderiales bacterium
CGGCCCACCAGCGCGAGCAGGCCTTGCAGCTCGCCGTAGCCCATCGTGAGGCCGAGCCGGTTCACCGGCACGCCGAAACGGCTCGCGGCGCCGCAGATCCGCATGTCGCACATCGCGGCGATCTCGAGCCCGCCGCCGATACACGCGCCCTGGATGAGCGCGAGGGTCGGGTGAATGCAGCGGCCGACCGACTGCATCGCTTCGTGAATGAGGTCGCCATACTCGCGCGCCTGCAACCGGTTCGCGCGTTCCGTAGCGAATTCCGAAATGTCCGCGCCCGCAGCGAAGGCCTTCCCGCCCGCGCCGCGCACCACGATACAGCGCAGCGTCTCGTCCTGGCCGAGCTCGCGCATCGTGTCGCGCAAGCCGCGCCACATCGCCTTGGTCAGCGCGTTCAGCCGGTCGGGATTGTTGAGCGTGACGGTCGCGATCGCGCCGTCACGGGTGAGCACGAGCGGGTCCACTGAGCGATTCAAAGCGCGCGCCCCTCAATCGAGGCTGACGTTCGCCGCCTTCACGAGCTTCGCGTACTTGGCGATTTCGGCATGAAGGAAGCTCGCAAACTGTTCCGGGCTCATCGGGTCGAGCTGGGTGCCGGCTTCCTCGAGCTTCGCCTTCGCGTCCGGCAGCCGCACGATGCGGTTCACCTCGCCGTTCAGCTTCACGACGATGTCGCGCGGTGTTTTCGCCGGCGCCATCATGCCGTACCAGTTCGTCATGTCGAAACCTTTGAGGCCGACTTCCATCATGGTGGGCACATCGGGAAGCTGCGGAGAACGTTTCGGCGTCGTCAGTGCGAGCGCACGCATGCGGCCGCTCTTGATGTGCGGAAGCACCGGAGGCATCGTGTCGAAATTCATCGAGACGTGGCCCGCCAGCAGATCGACGACGGCGGGGCCGCTTCCTTTGTAAGGCACGTGAACGATTTTTACGCCGGTGAGGAGCGTGAAAAGCTCCCCGGCCAGATGCTGGGTGCTGCCGACGCCGGACGATGCGTAGTTCAATGCGCCCGGTTGCGCTTTGGCGATCGCGATCAGCTCTTTCACGTTGCGTGCCGGGATCGACGGATGGATCACGAGGACGTTGGGCACATAGCCCACGTACGCGACCATCGAGAAGTCACGCTCCGCGTCGTAAGGCAGCTTCCTGAAGATGTTCGGCGCGATGCCGTGCGAGTTCACGTGGCCCATGAGCAGCGTGTAACCATCCGGCGGCGCTTTCGCGACGAGATCGGCGCCGATCGTGCCCGTTGCCCCCGCGCGGTTGTCGACGAGCACGGGCTGGCCCCAGCTTTCGTTCATTTTCGCGCCGATGATGCGCGCGACGAGATCGGTGCCGCCGCCGGGCGCGAAGCCCACCACTACGCGAATGGCTTTTGCCGGATATTGCTGCGCGCCGGCAGCGCCGCACGCGAGGGCAAGAACGGCCGCGGTGGCGCAAAAAATGCCTTTCATGGTTCCTCCTCGATGATGTTTTGCGGCTGAACGCTATTTTGAAGTAATCGCGTTATCCGGGCGGACGCTGCTGCCAGTTCAGCCTCACCTCTTCGCATTCCTGTTGCAGCACGCCGGTCACGACTTCGAACGAGCGGCCGGTGAAATCCATGAACGATTCCACCGTGTAGCGGCCCATGTCAGTGCGGCCGATTCCCGCGTAACGGCCGCCCAGCACGAGCGTGGCTATCCGCGCTTCCTGCATCGCCCAGAAACACATCGGACAGGGCTCGAGCGTCGAATACAGCGTGCTGCCGGAAAGATCGATCGTTTTCAGGCGCCCGCACGCTTCCCGGATCGCGGCGATCTCCGCGTGAGCGCTTGGATCGAAATCGGTGAACATCGTGTTCTCGCCGGCGCCCAGTATGTTTCCGTTGAGCACGATGATCGAAGCAACGGGACGGTTGCCTTTCTCGCCAGCCACTCGCGCGCGTTCGAGCGCAAGCTGCATGTAGTGGTGATGGTCGCGAGGCATGGCTGATCTCCTCACGCCGCTTTCGCGGCTTTCCTTTGCACCTGTTCCGCACCGACGAGGTAATCCATCGCAGCGTCGACGCCGCCTTTCTTGTGCGGGACGCCGGCTGCTGCGAGACCCATTTCGACGCCGCACAACGTGCCGAGCAGTGTGAGATCGTTGAAATCGCCGAGGTGGCCGATGCGGAAAACCTTGTTCGCGACCTTGCCGAGCCCGCTGCCGAGCGACATGTTGTAGCGTTCCAGCACGACCTTGCGCAATTCGACTTCGCTGTGGCCGTCGGGCATCAATACTGCCGTAAGCGCGCTCGAGTATTCGGCGGGGTTCACGCAGAGGATTTCGAGCCCCCACGCCCGCACGGCACGACGCGTTGCTTCGGCGTGGCGGTCGTGGCGCCGGAAGACATTGTCGAACCCTTCCTCCAGGAGCATGTGCAGCGCTTCGCGGAGCCCGTACAGCAGATTCGTCGCCGGTGTGTAGGGGAAGAAACCGTTCTTGTTGGGCCCGAGCATCTCCTGCCACGACCAGTACGAGCGCGGGAGCTTCGCCGATGCGCTCGCCGCGCGCGCTTTGTCGCTCACCGCGTTGAAAGAGAGCCCCGGCGGCAGCATCAGTCCTTTTTGCGAGCCGGCGACGGTGACGTCGACGCCCCATTCGTCGTGGCGGTAATCGATCGAGGCGAGAGACGAAATCGTATCGACCATGAAAAGCGCGGGATGACCCGCGCGATCGATCGCTTTACGAACTTCCGGGATGCGGCTCGTCACGCCCGTCGACGTTTCGTTGTGCACGACGCACACCGCCTTGATTTCGTGCGCGCGGTCCTCTTTGAGCCGCGCCTCCAAAGCCGCCGGGTCGGCACCGTGACGCCAATCGGACGCGATGAATTCCGGCGTGACCCCAAGCCGCTTCGCCATCTCGTGCCAGAGCGTTGCGAAATGCCCGGTTTCGTACATGAGCACGCGGTCCCCCGGCGAGAGCGTATTCACGAGCGCGGCTTCCCACGCGCCGGTCCCGGATGCCGGGAAGATGATTACCGGGCTTTGCGTTTTGAATACTTCCTTCAAGCCGGTGAGCACTTCCTGACCGAGTTTCTGGAACTCGGGGCCCCGATGGTCGATCGTCGCGCGGTCGATCGCGCGCAGAACGCGCTCGGGCACATTGGTTGGACCGGGAATCTGGAGGAAATGGCGGCCGCTGGCGTGCGTCATATGTCGTCTCCGTGGCAGGGCGAATATTATAGAGGGCTCGGGGATGGGGGGCGGGGACGAGCGAACTTCGCAGGGTGGGTCACCGACCTACCGCAACTCATAGGTGCGTCGCGGACGCGGCGCAAGCGCAATGATGAAAAACATTACTCCTGGCGACCCTGCCCTCGCGGCCCGGCTGAAGCGCGAAATTCGCGGCGAGGTCCTGTTCGACGCCGCGGCCCGCGGCCGCTATTCGACCGACGCCTCGATTTACCAGATCGAGCCGATCGGCGTGGTCGTGCCGCATACCGAAGACGACGCAGTGCGCGCGATGCAGGTCGCGCTCGACGCAGGCGTGCCGGTCCTGCCCCGAGGCGGCGGCACGTCGCAATGCGGCCAGACGGTCGGGGCGGCGCTCGTGATCGATGGGAGCAAACACGTCAACAATGTCGTCGCGTTCGACAGGGACGCACGCACCGTGGTCGTTCAGCCCGGCGTTGTCCTGGATCACCTCAACGCGTACCTGAAGCCGCACGGCCTGTGGTATCCGGTGGATGTTTCGACGAGCGCACAGGCGACGATTGGCGGAATGGCGGGAAATAATTCCTGCGGATCGCGATCGATACGCTACGGCAACATGGTGCACAACGTGCGTGGTGTCGACGCGGTGCTCGCCGACGGCTCGTCGCTTCATTTCGGCGAGGTGCCGCAGGACATGAGCCGCCTGGATGGTCCCGAGTCGTACAAAGCGCTCGTGCGCAAGATCCGCGCGATCGCCGCGCGCGAGGCGGAAGAAATCGAGCACCGCTACCCGAAGGTTCTGCGGCGCGTCGGCGGATACAACCTCGAC
>DASRIK010000629.1:0-14521 GCA_035650035.1 Burkholderiales bacterium
CCTCGATGCGTCTGCGCCCGTCGTTATCGAGCACCTCATCCGCGAGCAGGTCGCCATCATGCTCGATTCGCAGGCGCCGAGCGGTGTGCTCAAAGCGGACAGAAAGGCGCGCGAGACCGGGCGTGTTCACGAGAACGGCAAAGCCGTACTTGCGGCTCCACGCGTCTTCCGGCAGCTCTGAATCCGCGAAGCGGAACGCAAGCGCGCGATCGCCGGCGACACGCCCGTCGCGAAGCACGGTCAAGCGCTCGCATGCCTCAGGCGTAAAGCCTTTGACGGGATAACGAGACAGGGCGACGACGCGTGGCATAGAGGAGCTGTGCCAGTATACTGGACGAGGCTCAGGGCAGCCCGAATACACCGGCAGTAGCACGAGCGGGCGACCCTAGAAAACAGGATTGACGCGACCAACACGCTCGATGGCACGAACTGCAGCGATCCAACCTTCGGTCACAGGGCTCAAAAGGATCAAGCTGCTCGAGGGTGTCCCCGATTCCGCACTCGAGGCGCTTGCCCGGCAATGCCGCTGGCGCCGCTATGTCGCCGATGAGCGCATCATCTCGCGCGAAGCGCCTGACAACGATGTCTACCTCATCGTCGGCGGACGCGTGCGGATAACCGCGTTCTCAGCGGGCGGGCGCCAGGTCACGTACGCCGATATGAGCGCAGGCCAATGGTTCGGCGATTTCGCGGCGATCGACGGCTGTTCGCGTTCTGCCGACGTTGTCGCCCTCGAGGACAGCCTGCTCGCCGCGCTCACGCCCGAGATGTTCCTGCAGCTGCTGCGCGAGCACCCGGTCGTAAACGAATGCATGTTGCGGCGGCTCGTGACGTGTGTGCGGGAGCTCACGGATCGCATCTACGACCTCACCACTCTCGGCGTCCAGAACCGCGTCCATGCCGAGATTTTGCGGCTGGCCAAGCAAGCCGGGGTGAACGGCAACACGGCGCGGATAGATCCGGCACCGAAGCACACGGACCTCGCCGCCCACATCAGTACGTATCGCGAGCAGGTCACGCGCGAAATTACGGCCATGGCGAAGCAGGGGCTCGTGGAACGCTCCGGCGGCGCGCTCGTCGTCCCCGATGTCGAGCGGCTGGAGCGGATCGTGGCGGAGGTGCGGCGCTCCCTTTGAGCTGCGAACCATCGCGCGGCCGGCGGGCGTTCTTCGGCGCATCGGTGCCTCCCGTACCATCGATTTGGCATCTCGTGACGTCGTCGCTGGTTTCATGTGCATCCCTCAGAGCCCTGACTTGCGTCAACCGACGCGCAACTGCCGCGGCTCATCGACGAGGTGTTGGCCAGGCGAACCCGACCGCTCAGCGCGGCTGTCCAGCTCGTCCTCGCTGCCTGCCGACCAGATCAGAAGGCCAAGCCGTTGCGCTGCCAGCACCGCTTGCAACCGGGTCGAGACGTTCAGTTCGCCCAGGATCCGGGCAACGTGGATCTTGACGGTGCTGTGGGCGATACCGAGACGGCGGCAGATGAGCTTGTTCGACAGGCCTTCGGCCAGCAGCAGGAGGACCTCGCGCTCACGCGGGGTAAGGTGGATTCGGCCGGGGTACCGCGCCGTTTCCAGGCCCCTGAGAGTCGGGGCAAGGCGAGACCGTGGCTCAGATCGCTCGATCGCCTGGCTGCCGAGTAGCACGGAAAATGCGTCGCTGCGGTTCGCTCCCATCTCTATTCCCCTTCGTTGTTGACCTGGGAGTAAACGTAGGCTTTGGCGGAAGGTCGTTAAGTGCGTACACGCACCAAGAATGAAGGTGTTGTCGGTACAATGCGCCGTCCGAATCAACGCGGCCACTTTGCCGCCGCAGCAACCGAACACGATGGCAGCCAAGAAATACGACGAAAGCTCAGTCAAGAAACTGCGCGGCATCGAGCCAGTGCAGCGTTTGCCCGGGATGTATACCCGGACGAGCGACCCGACGCACATCATCCAGGAAGCCATAGACAACGCCGCCGACGAAGCTTTCGGGGAACACGCGGATCGCATCGACGTAACCGTGCACCGCGATGGGTCCGTCAGCGTCGCCGATAACGGCCGCGGAATCCCCGTCGGCCTGCACCCGGAAGAGAAGATCCCGACGGTGCAGCTCGTGTTAACCGAGTTGCACGCTGGTGCCAAATTCTCGAAATCCGAAGCGGACGCCGCCTACAAGTTCTCCGGCGGGTTGCACGGTGTCGGCGTCTCGGTCACGAACGCACTTTCGGAGCGCCTCGAAGTCGAAGTGAAGCGCGAAGGCGCGATTCACCGCATCGTCTTCGAGAATGGCGCGGTCAAGGAAAAGCTCAGGAAAGGCAAATCGATTCCCGCCAGAGACACCGGCACGCAGCTTCGCATCTGGCCGAACAAGAAATATTTCGACAGCCCGAAAGTCGTGCTGCCGGATCTCGAACGCATCGTCCGCTCGAAAGCCGTGCTCCTGCCCGGCGTCAAGGTCACGCTCAATGTCGAAGGGGCGAAGGAAACGACCACGCGGGAATGGAGCTATCCGGAAGGTATGAAAGGCTACCTCGCGGAGCTTCTAGCGGGGACGGAGCCCGTGGCGCCGATTTTCGACGGCGAGAAATACGTGACGGAGTCGAATGGCTTCGCCATCGGCGAAGGCGCCGGTTGGGCGTTCGCGTTCGTGGAAGAGGGCAAGGGCTCCGGCGAATCGTACGCGAATCTCATTCCCACGGTTGCCGGCGGGACGCACGAAGCAGGGTTGCGCGACGGCATTTTCGAGGCGGTGAAAGCGTTTGCCGAGCACCACAACATGATGCCCCGCGGTATCAAGCTGATGGCGGACGACGTGTGGTCGCGAACGATCTATTTTCTTTCGGCAAAGGTTCTCGAGCCGCAATTCCACGGACAGACGAAAGAAAAGCTTTCGAATCGCGACGCGATCAAGCTCGTGTCGAGCATGGTGCGCGACCCCTTCGAACTCTGGATGAACAGTCACGTGGACTGGGGGCGCAGGATCGCCGACGTCGTGATCAAGCAGGCGGTGGAGCGCTCGCGTTCGGTCACCAAAGTCGAACGGAAGAAGTCATCCAGCGTCGTCATCCTTCCCGAGAAGCTTACGGATTGCGAATCGACCGACACGAACGACAACGAGCTATTTCTCGTCGAAGGCGATTCGGCGGGCGGCTCCGCAAAACAGGCGCGAGACAAGCGCTTCCAGGCGATCTACAAGATGCGGGGCAAAGCGCTGAATTCGTGGGAAGTGAAGCGCGAGCTCCTGTTCTCCAACGTCGAAATACACGACATCGCGGTCGCGATAGGCGTGGATCCGCACGGCGAAAGCGACGAACCGGATGTCTCTGGACTGCGCTACGGGAAGATTGCCTCGATGACGGACGCGGACGTCGACGGCGCGCACATTTCGGTGCTCCTGCTGACTCTTTTCTACCGTCACTTTCCCAAGCTGATCGAGCTCGGCCATATCTATGTGGCGAGTCCGCCGCTCTACAAAATCGACGTTCCCGCGCAAGGCAAGCGCCCGGCGAAGAAGCTCTACGCGCTCGATGAGGAGGAGCGCAAATCGATCCTCGACCGCGCGCGCGACGAAGGCGTGAGGCCCGAATCGATCAAGATTCAGCGCTTCAAGGGGCTCGGTGAAATGAATCCCGATCAACTGTGGGAAACGACGCTCTGTCCGGACACGCGGCGTCTGCTCCAGGTGCGCATCGAGGATCGCGAACAGACCTACACCATTTTCAACATGCTCATGTCGAAGCGCGAAGCGGACAAGCGCTGGGCGTGGATGGAGGAAAAAGGCGATCAGGTCGAGGCGGATGTTTGATTGACCATGGATACGAAGACGAAACACCCCAAAGCCGACGATCTCTCCGGCGATCTGTTCGCTGAAGCAGGCGCGGGCGGGGCCGGCACGGGCGCGCCCGCGAATCCGACGGCGATCGGCGGCGACGATTTCATCGACATGGCGACGTTCGCCGAGCGGAGCTACCTCACGTATGCGATGAGCGTCGTGCGCGGCCGCGCGATCCCGAACGTCGAGGATGGCCAGAAGCCCGTCCAGCGCCGCATTCTCTACGCCATGCACGAGCTGGGGCTTCGTCCGGGCGTCGCGCACAGCAAATCCGCGCGCATCGTCGGCGAAGTGCTGGGTAAATACCATCCGCACGGGGACGCTTCGACCTATGACGCGCTGGTGCGCATGGCACAGGACTTTTCGCTGCGCTACCCGCTCATAGACGGGCAGGGAAATTTCGGAACGCAGGACGGCGACGCGGCGGCTGCCTACCGATATACCGAAGCGCGGCTCACTCCGATCGCGGACCTTCTCCTTTCCGAAATCGACCAGGACACGGTCGATTTCCTGCCTAACTATGACGGGCGTCTGCAGGAGCCGGAGCTTCTGCCCGCGCGGTTGCCGATGCTCCTTTTGAACGGGGCTTCGGGCGTCGCGGTCGGCATGGCGTGCGAGCTCCCGCCGCACAACATGCGGGAAGTTGCCGAGGCAGCGGTGCAAGTGCTGCGGCATCCGAAAACGAGCGCCGAAGCGCTGCTGGACATCGTGAAAGGCCCCGATTTCCCCGGCGGCGGCCAGATCATCAGTCCGCGCCAGGCGATCATCGATGCGTATACGACCGGACGCGGTTCGCTGCGCGCGCGCTGCAAGTGGAAAGTCGAGAACCTCGCGCGCGGCCAGTGGCAGGTCGTCGTGAAGGAGCTTCCGCCGACCACGTCTGCAAAGCGCGTCATGGCCGAGATCGAGGAGCTCACGAATCCCAAGCCGAAAGAAAAAGGCGGCAAGGTCAGTGCGACGCAGACGAATCTCAAGCAGTTGATCCTCGGCGGGCTCGAAAAAGTCATCGACGAGTCCGACAAGGAAAACAAGGTTCGGCTCGTGCTGGAGCCGCGGTCTTCGAGGCAGGATCCGGAAGAATTCATGCGCCTCATGCTGGCCCACACGAGCCTCGAAGAGAATTTCCCCATCAATCTGGTCGTGCTCGGTCTCGACGGCCGGCCGGGGCGCAAGAACATTCGCGAGATCCTCGACGAATGGGTGGCGTTCCGCATCATCACGGTCACGCGACGCACGAATTTCAGGCTCACCCAGGTCGAGCGGCGCATCCATATTCTCGAAGGCCGCAACATCGTCTTCCTGAACATCGACAAGGTGATCAAGGTTATCCGCGAGTCGGACGAGCCGAAGCCCGAATTGATGAAGCGCTTCAAGCTGACCGACGTGCAGGCGGAAGACGTGCTGGAGATAAGGCTGCGGCAGCTCGCGCGACTCGAAGGCATCAAGATCCAGGAAGAGTTGAAAGCGCTGAAGAACGAGCGCAAGGAGCTGAAGTCCCTCCTTGGCAACGACGTGGAAATGAAAAAGCTCGTTGCCAGGGAGATCAAGGACGACGCGAAGAAGTACGGCGACGAGCGGCGCACGACGATCGAAGAAGCCGGACGCGCCACATTCGAGCGCCAGGTCGTCGACGAGCCACTCACGATCATCGTGTCGCGCAATGGCTGGATGCGCTCGCGCCAGGGCCATGGGCTCGATCTTTCGGGCACCACGTACAAGACGGGCGATGCGGAATACGCCGTATTCGAGATGCGGTCGGTGAATTACGTGGCCGCCATCGATTCCACCGGCAAGGTGTTCAGCATCCAGGCTGGGGACATACCGGGCGGCAAGGGTGACGGCGTGCCATTTACGTCGCTCATCGAGCTTGCGCCCGGCGCACGCCTGGCGCATGTCGTCGATGCGTCACCGGGGCGGCGGTACCTGTTCGCGAATTCGGGTGGCTACGGGTTCATCGCGAAATCCGAGGAGCTTCTGACACGCGTGCGCGCCGGCAAGGCGTTCATGACGATTCAGGAAGAAGAAGTGCTGCGCCCTGCGCTCGTGCCCGAGGCACCGCAAATGGCGGTCGCGCTTTCCGAACATGGTCGCATGCTGCTCTTCTCCGCAGACGAGCTGAAAGAGCTCGCCCGCGGCCGCGGCATCACGCTGATGGCGCTCGACGACAACGAGAAGATGACTGCAGTCGGCTTCGCCGACGCAAAGGCCGTTCAGGTCGTCGGCAAAACGCGTTCAGGTTCCGATAAGACCGTGCGTGTGGCGGGTCAGGACCTGAAGAAATACATCGTGCACCGCGCGCGGAAGGGGTGTCTCCTCCCGGGCAAGATCGTGCCGAGCGCCGTCAAGAGTTGATCGATGCAGGCCCGTGTCGGCTGGGTGTCATGGCGAGGGCGGATCTTCCTCGATCGCTCGTTCGGCGAAGCTCATCTCGGCCACGTCCTCGTATCTGAAGCGGGTCCGCAAGAGCCCGGCGGCCAAGGCTGCGTCGCGTAGCCATTCGAGACCTTCGCGGTACATCGTCGGCGTGCGGTTCCATAGTCCCAGCCTGAGATAAGCCTCGAGGCACGCTGCGAGCGTGGTGCGCGAAAGATCCGGGAAGTAGCGTTGGATGGCTTCGGCCAGCTCTTTGCCGTCATGCGCGGCGATCCATTTCTGCGTCCGATACATCGCGCGGCACATCGCGAGCAGGATGTCCGGATTTTTCTGCGCATACCCGCGCGTCGTGTTGAGGGACGTATATGCCGTCGGGCCGCGGGTTGCCGCCGCATACCAGATGTGTGCCTCCCCGCTTTCGACAAGCTGCGCTGCGTAAGGCTGGAATACCTGCACGAGGTCGATTTCGCCTGATCGCATCGCCGCGCAGTTCTCGGGCATCGGGCGGTCGGGGGCCAAGGTGATGCGCGACGCGTCCAGGCCGGCGCTGCGCATGTCGTGCTGCAGGCACATCCAGGGTGTCGGCACTTCAGTCACTTTCGCGAGCTTCTTGCCGTAAAGATCGGCAAGACGAAAGCCCGGATTCGGCGCGCGCCCCAGGACAAAAAAAGGATCGCGGCCGACGACTTCGCAGAACACGATGGGATCGCTCTCGGGAAACTTTTCTCGCGCGAACATGAGCCGCAGCGGCCCACCCCACGAGACTTCCGCTCCGCCCGAAATCACCGTCTGCATCGTAAGCGCTGCGTCAGGAGACGGTTCGATCTTGACATCCAATCCTTCCGCCGCAAAAGCGCCGAGCGCCGGAGCCGCATAGAACGGCGCGTAAAACACGGCACGGAAGTTCTCGAGGAGTTTAATGGGCATATAAGACGCCATCGCGCGTCGAGCCATCTATCGTGTGGACAAGGAAAGGGGTCACTGCTTATACCAATACGCCTTCTTCTCCTTCACGAAGAGATTCTTCGGAATCATCCCGTAGACCATCTGATTGAGGTTCACGGCCTCGGCCACGCGAAAATCCACTGCGATGCTCGAGATCGTGTACGCCATCGCGGGCTCGACCTTCTTCTCCTGCACCAGGAAATCCACGGTCTCCTGCACCGCAGCTTTGAGCGCGAGGTTGAGGTCCTTGTCGATTCCCATCGTGATGTAGTGCGTAGGCGTCTCCGCACGCGGCCACTTGCCGAGACTCGCCCCTTTACCCTTGTGCACGAAGAACTGCACGACGGGCGTGAGTGACGTCTCGATCGCCGTGCCGTTGATTTCGCCGTCGCCCTGCGCCGCGTGTGCGTCGCCCGTGAAGAACAGCGCGCCCGCGTTGTATACGGGCAGATACACGGTCGAGCCCGCAGTGAGCTGCTTCAGATCCATGTTGCCGCCGAACGCACCCGGCGGGCGTGAGCTCACGGTTTTCTGGTCGGGCGGCGGCGCGACGGCCATGATGCCCATGAACGGCGCCAGCGGAATCTCTATTTCCGGAGAGAGCAGCGCGACCCTGCGTTCCGTGTCGAGCCGGATGATGCGGAACACGGGCGCACCCAGAAGCTCGGGCAGCACGCCGACGCCTTTGTTCGAGAAGTTGACACCGTAGGGCACGCGAAAGCGCACGTCGATCACGCGCACTTCGAGCATGTCGCCGGGCTCGGCGCCCTCGATAAAAATGGGTCCCGTGAGGACGTGCGTGCCCATGCCGGGCGGCGGTTTCACGCGGCCGTATACGTCGGGGAGCTCCGGCAGCACCTGCTCGCGTGGTATTCCGCCGCGCGCGAAGAACGCGATCGGATCATCGCCGGTGTTGATGCCCTGGTGCGACAGCGTATCGATCGTGACGGTCTGCCCCGGCTTTACACGCATGATCGGCGGCAGATACGCCGGAATGTGCCCGCGAATGACGGTCTCGGGCGTAGACGGTATGCGAACGTCGCCGCTTCCCGGTGCTTTTTGCTGGGCCACCGCCGGTACGGTGATGCCTGCCACGCACGCGAAGAGCCACGTCACCAGATGTCGCTTCATTGTCTCGCCTCCCATTTTTGCGAGTGGATGCCAAGCTGCAAGACCCGCCCTGAGACCTTTGGCGGGTCTTCCGGCGCACTGGAAGTAAGTATACTCAAGCGCAAAATATCGATACCCCGTTCGTCGGCGGTACGGACGAAGGAGGACTCTATGGCTGTATACCAGATGGGTTCGCACGGAGCGCAAGTGCGGCAGATTCAGGAGGCGCTCAAGGCGAAAGGTCTATATCGCGGGCCGGTGGACGGCGATTTCGGCGGCGGTACGCAGGCAGCGGTGATGGCATTCCAGCGCTCGAGCACGCTCGGTGCGGACGGCCGGGTCGGGCCGGAAACCTGGCGTAAGCTCTTCGAGACAACCGCGGAGGTTCCCGCACCGGATATACACGCCCAGAACCTCGCCGCCCGATGCCTTGCGCTCACGGGGTCGTTCGAGACGGGCGTGGGCGTGCCCGATTGCTACTGCGGAATCAGCGGCGACTTCGACGGCCAGGGAATGAGCTTCGGCGTGCTGCAATGGAACTTCGGGCAGGGCTCGCTGCAACCGCTCCTGCTGGAGATGGCGAGCGAGCACGCGGACGTGATGGAGCAGATCTTCGGCACCCAGTTGCGCGCGCTCAAGGAAGCACTCGGCGCAAGCCACGAAGATCTCATGAACTTCGCACGGTCCGTCCAGCACCCGGTCAAGCACACGGTGTTCGAACCGTGGCGAGGCTATGCCAGGGCTTTGGGTCGCACGCCGGAATTCCAGCGTATCCAGGTGAAGCACGCGAACGGCAACTTCCAGCAGGCGCTCTCGCTATGCCGCGAGTACGACCTCTGGAGCGAAAGGGCCGTGGCGTTGATGTTCGACATCGTGACGCAGAACGGCAGCATCAGGAAAATCACCCGCGCGCAAATCCTGGCCGACATCCAGGCGCTTCCTTCCGGGCTCCCGGACGCAGAACGCGAAGTGATGAAGCTCGAGATCGTCGCGAATCGTCGCGCCGAAGCTGCAAACCCGCGATGGGTGGATGACGTGCGGCGTCGCAAGCTTTGCATCGCCCGCGGCCGCGGCATGGTCCACGGCATTTCGTACGACATGGAAGAGCAGTTCGGAATACGCCTGCAACGACATTCCGGGGGCTAGCAATGGACCGCCACATGCCTGCCACACCGATCACTTTCATCGTTTCCGGCCAGGAGCAGCCCACGGCGCCCGCGACTCGAGGAGCTGCCGCGCAGCAGATCTCGCTCGACGTGCCGCGAGGCCGTGTGAAGCAATCGGTGCGCGTCGGCGCGCAGCGAGCTGGCGGCGCGGGGGTACGCGTAGAGGCGGTACCGGGCGAGGACGTCGTCGTGATGCATATCGCCGGCGGCCCGGCGCTCGTGCTGCATCCGGAGCATGCACGCGACCTCATGCTGGCGCAACAGGGCGAGGCGCGCACCAAGCGAAGAGCCCGCGGCGAAGCGACAGACGATTTGAGAGTGGTCGCGGTGCCGGTGCAGTTGCGCTGGCGTGGCGTGGAGGAGGGCATGCCCGCGGGTGCTGCGAAGCGCGGGCTTTTCGGCGACGTCGTGCTCGCAGGCGTCGAAGTCGTCACCGGTGTCACGACTGACAAAGCAGCGGATTACGCAGCGTCGAAAGTCGTCGAGCTGGTCGACTCGCAGGTCGTGCCGGGCGTATACGCCCTGCGGCCCGATTTGCTGTTGAAGCTGAAGGGCAGCAGCGAGCCCCTCGCCGAGGTGCCATCAGCGCCGGAGGGTGCTCCGCTCCTCGTGTTCATACACGGTACCTTCTCCGAGACGCATGGCACCTTCAGCAAGCTCTGGACCGAGCACCCTCACAGGGTGCGCGCGCTTTTCGAGTACTACGACGGCCGCGTTTACGCGCTCGAGCATCCGACGCTCGGCGCGAGCCCGATCGCGAACGCGCTGACGCTCGCACAGGCGCTGCCGTCGGGCGCGCGGGTGCACCTCGTGACGCATTCACGTGGCGGTCTCGTGGGTGAAGTGCTCGCGCGCGTTTGCGCGAATCCCCGGTTCACCGGCGAGGACTTCAGTGATTTCGAAAAACCCGAATACGAGTCACAGCTTGCCGATCTGAAAAAACTCGGCGCGATCATCGCGAAGCGCGGGATCCGTGTGGATCGGTTCGTGCGCGTAGGCTGTCCGTCGCGGGGAACGCTGCTCGCGTCGAAGCGCCTCGATGCCTATCTCTCCGTATTCAAGTGGACGCTCGAGCTCGCGAACATTCCCATCGCGCCCGAGCTCCTCGAATTTCTCGGGCACGTCGCGCAGCGGCGTGCCGATCCGAAGCTCATTCCGGGATTGGCCGCGCAGATCCCCGACAGCCCTCTCGTGCAATGGCTGCACTCGGTGGACGATGCCGTTCCCGGCGAGCTCCGGGTGATCTCTGGAGACACCCAGGGCGATTCGGTCACGTCGTGGCTCAAGACGCTGATGGCTGATGCCTTCTACTGGACGGACAACGACCTCGTCGTTCAGACGCGCTCGATGTACGGCGGGGCACCGCGGGAGGCCGGCGCGATGTTCCTTTACGATCGCGGCGGCAAGGTCTCGCATTTCAATTACTTCGGCAACGAGCGTACTGCCGAAGCGATCGTAAATGCGCTCACGCAGACCGATCCCCCGGGGTTCCGCACGATCGGCCCGCTCTCGTGGCGCGGCGACTCCTCGACCGGCGTGCGCGCGGCGCTTCGCAGCAGGGACGACGGCACGCCGGCAAGTGAAAAGCCGGCCGTGTTCGTGCTGCCGGGGATTCTCGGCAGCAACCTGAAAGTGGACGGCAAGCGCATCTGGCTCGACCGCCGCTTCGTGAACGGTCTCAAGAAGCTCTCCTACAAGCTCGGCGAGCTGGACGGCGTCGAACCCGACGGGCCGCTCGACGGCGTCTACGATGCGCTCGAGCTCTATCTCGCCGAGACTCACGAAGTCAAGGAGTTCGCGTTCGACTGGCGCAAGCCGATCGAGGAAGAGGCGAAGCGCCTCGCGACCGAAGTGGACGCTGCGCTGTCGGCGCGCGCCGGGACCGGACAGCCGGTGCGCATCATCGCTCATTCGATGGGCGGGCTCGTCGCGCGCACGATGCAGCTCGAGCGCCCCGACGTGTGGCAACGCATGATGTCGCGGCCGGGCGCGCGCTTCGTCATGCTCGGCACGCCGAACCAGGGATCGTGGGCGCCGATGCAGGTCCTGTCGGGCGACGACGATTTCGGCAACCTGCTGGTCGCGGCGGGGGCGCTTTTCCAGGACAAGAAGGCGCGTACCCTCATGGCCCAGTTTCCCGGGTTCATCCAGCTGCAGGCGGGGCTGCTCGATCCTGCGAAAGCGCTCGAGAAGGAAAGCACGTGGCGCGCGCTGGCCGAAGACGATATCGCGCGCGTTCGCGATTACAACTTCTGGCACACGGAGGATCATCTCGCCGCGTACGAGTGGGGTATCCCGAGCGACACAGTGCTCGAGCGCGCCGTCGCGCTGCGCAAACGGCTCGACGCCCAGCGCGAAGATCTGGGCGGTCATGCCGACAAGGTCCTGCTCGTGGTCGGCCGCGCACCCTTCACGCCCGACGGATACGAAACGAGCGAGACGGGCCTGTACTATCTCGACGCGCAGAACGGAGGCGACGGACGCGTGACCCTGGCGAACGCGCGGCTGCCGAACGTCCGCACGTGGCAGGTCGATTCCATACACGGAGATCTGCCGGGTAAGAAAGAAGCATTCAAAGGCTATCTCGATCTTCTGCAGAACGGAACCACGGAACAGGCGACGCTCGAGCTCTTGGTACCTGAAGCGCCAGTCGCGCGCGGAATCACCGAGGCCGTTCCGGTACACGTGCGCAGACGTCCGTCGCGCGACAGCATTGCCGATCGGCCGCCGGAAAGCCCGCGCGAAGTGCTTGCGCCGGCCACGCACGAGCGACGGGTCGCGCGCACGAGCTCGCGTCCGGCCCTCGTCATCACCGTCACGAACGGCGATCTCATGTTCGTGCGCTATCCGCTGATGCTCGGACACTACCGTTCGATGCGGCTCACGGGCACGGAGCAGGTCATGGACCGGCTGATCGGCCACACGATGAGCGAATCGCTTGCGATGGGCCAGTACCCGGACGCGACGGGAGAGCATCAGGTGTTCGTGAATACCTGCGCGAACCGGGAGAATCCGTGGCAAATGCCGCGCCCTGAAGCGGTGGTCATCGTCGGGCTGGGCGAGGAGGGCAAGCTGCGGCTCGTCAACTTGCAGAAGACGATCGTCCTGGGCGTCCTCGCGTGGTCGCAGCGTGTGAAGGAGAAGACCGATCACATGCCGCCCGCTTTCGAGCTGGCCGCCACGCTGATCGGCAGCGGCGGGATCGGCATCACCGTGGCAGAAGCGGCGCACGCGCTCGTCCGCGGTGTCACCGAAGCGAACGAGCAGCTGGTGAAGCGGCACTGGCCGCAGGTGAGCCATTTGCACCTCATCGAGTTGTATCTCGATCGGGCGAGCGAAGCGTGGCGCGCGCTGCACGTCGAAGCCGAGGCCCAGCCGGGCCGCTACCTGGTGGCGGAAGCAATCGAGCCCGGGACGGGCGGACTCAAACGTCCGCTCGAATCGGGTTACCGCGGCGCGCCGTACGATTTCATCAAAGCCGTCACGCAAAAGGATGTGCACGGCGATAGCATGATTTCGTACACGCTCGATACGAGGCGCGCGCGGAGCGAAGTGCGTGCGCAGAAAACCCAGGGGCCGCTGCTGCGCGAGTTGCTCACGAAAGCCTCGAACAACCTGAACGACGACGAGCAGGTCGGCCGCACGCTCTTTCAACTGCTGGTGCCGCTCGAGATGCGATCGTTCCTGAGCGGCACCTCCGAGATGCAGCTCGAGCTCGACCGTCAGACCGCGAGCATTCCGTGGGAGCTTCTCGACACGAACACGGGGACCGGTCTCGCGGGTATCGACGAGACGCCGTGGGCGATTCGCGCGAAGCTTCTGCGGAAGCTGCAGACGGACGACTTCCGCCCGTCTGCCAACGACGCGGGCGCCGAGGCGAGCGTGCTCGTCATCGGCGAGCCGCTCGCCGATCCGGATCTCTATCCACCGCTGCCGGGCGCACGCCAGGAGGCGTTGGCTGTCGCCGAGCGCCTGCGTCCCCTTTCGCAGAGCAATGCCACGAGCGTCAAGTCATTGATCAGCGCCGACGGCGCGCCCGGACCCGATGCGCGCCAGGTCATCAATGCGCTTCTCGCGCGCGAGTGGCGCATCGTCCATATCGCGGGGCATGGCGAACCACCGCTGAAAAGCGATCCTCGCGGCGTGGTACTTTCGAATGGCGCCTTTCTCGGGCCGCGCGAAATCTGCAACATGGAACCGGTTCCGGCGCTCGTCTTCGTGAACTGCTGTCATCTCGCGGCCTTCAGTCATGAGCAGCTGGTGAAACAGGGCGGCCGCAAAGGCTACGATCGTTCGGAGTTTGCAGCCGGCGTCGCCGAGGAGCTCATCAAGATCGGGGTGCGCTGCGTGGTCGCCGCGGGATGGGCGGTATCGGACGATGCGGCGAAACTTTTCGCGACCACGTTTTACGACCAACTGCTGGCCGGACGTCGTTTCATCGACGCCGTGGCAGCGGCGCGCAAGGCCGCATGGAAGCCTCACGACAACACGTGGGCGGCGTATCAGTGCTACGGCGATCCGGAGTGGCGTCTGACCCGCGAAACGGGCGATGCACAGCGGCCGGCGCGGCCGCTCACCGACGAGTTTGCGAGCGTCGCTTCGTCGGACGCGCTCATACTCGCGCTGGAAACCATCGCCGTGCGCAGCAGGTACGAGAAAGCGCCTGTGCCGCAGCGATTCGCGAACGGCGCGCTGCCCGACGAGCGCGCGCTCGAGCAGGCGGAGCTGCGTGCGGAGGCGCTGCGCCTCGAGCAGCAGCGGGCAAAGATTCGCCATCTCGAATCGCGCTTCGAGCGGCTGTGGGGGAGCATCGGCGCGGTGGCGGAAGCGTTCGGTGCCGCGTGGGCTGCCTCCAACGACCAGGCCGCTGCGGTGAAATGGTACGAAAAGGCGGTTGCCGCGCCCGACGCGACCGCTTCGATGAAAGCGACCGAACAGCTCGCGAACTTGCGCGTGCGGCTGGCGTGGGCGAGCGTGGACCGCGCGCGAGCGAAAGGCAAGGAGAAGCAGCGACTCGTCAGCGAAGCGCGGAAGACGATCGAAGACACGATCAAGGTGCTGGAAGACCTCGTCGGGATGCAGCCGTCGCTCGAACGCGAAAGCCTGCT
>DASRIK010000630.1:0-8484 GCA_035650035.1 Burkholderiales bacterium
CGCCGTTTCGAGCTCTGCGATGTGATAGTAAAGCCCGCCATCGCCGGTAAAGCAGACTACCGGCCGATCTGGCAGCGCGCATTTCACACCCAGTGCGCCGGGAAGGCCCCACCCCAGCGATCCCGCTGTCCGGTAATAGCGCTGGTCTGTGGAGTTGAGCTCGATGAAGCGGGCGGTCCAGATACCCGCATGCCCCGTGTCCGACACCACCACGCCGTTTGCCGGCAGCACGTTGGAAATCTCCTTGCAGACGCGCTCGGGACGGATGGGCACGGCGTCCGAGTTGCGCATCGGCGCGTTCTCGCCACGCCATTCCGCCACGATGCCCTGCACCCGTTTCACCCATCCGGAATGCGCTTCAGCTGGCCGGGCGGGAGCCGCTTCGATCATCCGGCGCAGACTCGTCTTTGCATCACCCAGGATCGAGACCACGTTCGGATAGTTTCGGCCGAGCTCGTCGGGATCGACGTCGAGCTGAATGACCTTCGTCCCGGGCGCGGGAAACATCCAGTTGTTGGTCACCTGGCCGCCCGTATGACTTCCAATGAAAAAAACGAGATCCGCTTCCGCCAGTACGCGATTGGCACAGTCTCGCGAATACGCGCCGGGCACGCCGACGGCGAGCGGGTGCGAGTCGACGATGGCCGCTTTGGCGTTGAGCGAGGTTGCCACGGGAATGCCGAGGCGCTCGGCAAGCTCTACGAGCTCCGCGTGCGCGCCGGATGTGATGACACCGCCTCCGGCGACGATCACCGGACGTTGAGCGGTCCCGATGGTTGCCAGCGCATCACGCACGCGCGGCATTTCCGGTTCCGGCCTGAAAGCTGGCGCACGAAGGAATGCTTTTTCGAAGATGAGGTCGAGCTCGGCGTCTTGCTCGGTCAGTTGTCCGAGATGACTCTGTACACGCAGATGAACCGGCCCGGGCGCGCCGGAGGTCGCCACGCGAAAAGCCTGGCGCAGCAGATCGGGCATACGCGCGACACTATCGATTTGCGCGTTGAACTTCGTGACGGGATCGAATTGCGTCACGTCATCGACTTCCTGATATGCATGGCGATATCGCGACTGGGGAGTCGGGCCACCCGTGATCGCGATGACCGGCGCGCCCGCCATATGCGCATCGCGCAGACCTGCAGCAAGGTTCGAAGCGCCGATCATCTGCGCCATGCATATTCCGGGCTTGCCACTCGCGCGCGCATATCCGTCCGCCATGTACGCGGCGGCTTTCTCGCCGTGTACCATCACGCGCGCAATGGGCATGTCCTCCATTTCCGCGAAGGCTTTCAGCATGAACGCCGGCACAAAGAAGATATGCGAGACGTCGTAGCCCCGCATCGTTTCGGCGAACAGCCGCGCTCCGGTCATCTTGGGCATCACCCCTCCTCCACAAAGTTAATTATAAGAACGCGGCTCTGCCGCGATGAATCCTTTTTGCGATGACGCGCTTCGCGCGTTATCGCGTCGGCGCTTTTATGTTAACGCATTGCCATGGCCTCCTTGATGGCATATCTTTCGGCCAGAGGAGGACGGCGTGGCTCTACAAGCCGCTGGCGGTATCGACGACAAGCTCGAGCGTGCGCGGAATCTCGTGCCGGTGCTGGCGGCACGCGCGCAGGCAACGGAGGCCCTTCGCGTGATACCGCAGGAGACGATTGACGATCTGCATGCGAGCGGGCTCTTCCGCATACTCCAGCCAAAGCGCGTCGGCGGGGCGGAGCTTCCCTATCAAGCAATCGTTTCAGTCACCGCAATGCTCGCCCATGGCTGTGCCTCTACCGCCTGGGTCACGGCAAATCTCGCGAACCATCATTTCATGCTTGCTCTGTGGCCGCGCGAAGCGCAGGACGAGATCTGGGGCGAGGACCCTGCGACGCTCGTCGGTTCGGCGCTGATGTTTCCTCCCGGGCATGCGACGAGCACCTCCGGTGGCTACCGGCTTAGCGGGCGCTGGAAGTTCTCGAGCGGCATCGATGCCTGCAAATGGACCATGCTTGGCGGCATCGCTTCGGCCGATGGCGAGCTTCCCGATTACAGGGTGTTCATTCTCCCGGCAGCCGATTACCACATCATCGACACGTGGCGCGCGGCGGGCCTGCGTGGCACGGGCAGCCAGGACGTAGTGGTGGATGACGCTTTCGTACCCGATCACCGGGCGCTCGGCGTCGATCTCATGAAAGGGTGCGCGGCGCCCGGCGCTGCCATCAACACGGGACCCTTGTACCGCCTGCCGGTCTTTGACATGTTCCCTTATGTAGTCGCCGCGACGGCGCTCGGCATCGCGCAAGGTGCGGTCGAGCAGTTCACGGAAGAGACGCAGCACCGCATAACCTCGTATTCCACGACACTTCTCGCGGATCACGCGACCACGCAGGCGCGCCTCGGCGAAGCTGCAGCAGCCGCGTCGGCGGCCGAGCTCCTGCTTCTCGACAACTGTAAACGCGCGATGGACGCCGCTGATGCCTCCCGCGTGCTCTCGACCAACGAAAAAATCCGCCTGCGCCGCGATGGTGCTTACGCAGCGCGCTTGTGCACGCGTGCGGTCGATCTTCTATTCGAGGCGGGCGGCGGCGAGTTCCTGTACGAGGCGAACGCGATGCAGCGGGCCTTTCGCGACATTCACGCTGCGCAAAGCCACTACGCGCTGGCCTGGGACGTCGCTGCATCGAGCGCGGGCAAGTTCATGCTTGGCATCGCGCCTGACATTCCCACGCTGTGAGATGGCAGACGCGCTTTGCGACCCGGCTGAACCGTTCGACCCGCGCGATTTGCGAACCGCGCTGGGCGCGTTTCCAACCGGCGTAACGGTCGTAACCATCGTGGGCACGGACGGCTCGCCCATCGGACTTACGTGTAACTCGTTCTGCTCGGTTTCGCTGTCGCCGCCGCTTATATTGTGGAGCCTGTCGCTCAGGTCTCCGAACCTGTCGAACTTCCTGCAGGCGCCGTACTTTGCAGTGAACATTCTCGCAGCGGATCAGATTGGCGTTGCGCGCCGTTTCTCGCAGTCCATCGCAAACAAATTCGAAGGCGTGCCCTACAAGCCGGGTCTCGGTGGTGCTCCGCTGCTCGAGAGCACGGCGGCGCATCTCGAATGCCGGAACGAGACGCGCTATTACAGCGGAGACCACGTGATTTTCATCGGCCACGTGCTGCGATATGCATGGCGCGAGTGCGTCCCACTGCTTTTCTGCCGCGGCCGCTATGTGGAGCCCGGGCCGGATCTGCCGGCGTAATGTCGCGATTCCCTCGCGGGAGTTCTCGGGCAGAAGCTGACGCGCGAAAAAAAAGGGCACCGCAGGTGCCCTTTTTGAGTCGAGAGGCGTGATCAGCTGACAGCGTGCTCGAGCTCGGTCCGCTTGGCGGCGAGCTCGCCGGGGAGGCGGCTCTTCAGCTGGTCGAAGAGCTTCGCGTGGTCCTTCACTTCCTCGCGCCACGCGGCAGGCTCGACGGCGGTGAGCTTCTCATACGTCTCGCGAGTCACATTGAGGCCGTCCCAATACAGGTCTTCGTAACGCGGTATCTGTCCGATGGGCGTGTCCTTCGCGCCCGCCGTACCCTGGCAGCGCTCGACGATCCATTTCAGCACACGCATGTTCTCGCCATAGCCGGGCCACATGAATTTGCCGTTCTCGTCGCGCCTGAACCAGTTCACGCTGAAGATCCGGGGGGGTTGCGCGAGCGCGCGACCAATCTCGAGCCAATGCCGGAAGTAGTCGCCGAAGTGATAGCCGCAGAACGGCAGCATCGCGAACGGGTCGCGGCGCACGACCCCGACCTTGCCTACGATTGCAGCGGTCGTCTCCGAAGCCATCGTGGCAGCCATGTATACGCCGTGTGTCCAGTCGGAGGCCTCGGCGACGAGCGGAACAGTGGTCGTGCGTCGTCCGCCGAAGAGGAACGCGCTGATCGGTACGCCTGCCGGATTGTCCCAATCGGGGTCGAGTGAAGGCAGCTGTTCCGACGCCACGGTAAAGCGTGCGTTCGGGTGTGCGGCGGGCTTGCCGCTTTGCGGCGTCCATGGGTTGCCCTGCCAATCGAAGAGCTCTTTCGGCGGCTCTTTGGTGAGGCCTTCCCACCACACGTCCCCATCCGGAGTCATCGCGACGTTGGTGAAGATCGTGTTCTCGCGCAGTGCTGCCAGACAGTTGGGGTTTGTCTCTTCGGACGTGCCGGGGGCGACGCCAAAAGCACCTGCTTCCGGATTGATCGCGTAGAGGCGCCCGTCTTTACCCGGTTTGATCCACGCAATGTCCTCGCCGATCGTCGTGACCTTCCAGCCCTTCAGCGCCTTGGGCGGGATCAGCATTGCCAGATTCGTCTTGCCGCACGCGCTCGGAAACGCCGCCGCGATGTAGTGCTTCTTCCCGCCAGGCGGCTCGATGCCGAGAATCAGCATGTGCTCTGCGAGCCAGCCTTGCTCGCGCGCCATGATCGAGGCGATACGCAATGCAAAACATTTCTTCCCGAGAAGGGCGTTGCCGCCGTAGCCGCTCCCGTACGACCAGATCGACTTGTCCTCGGGGAAGTGCACGATGTACTTGTGCTGCTTGTTGCTCGGCCAGCGCACGTCTTTTTGGCCTGGCGACAGCGGTGCACCCACGGAATGCAGACACGGCACGAAGTAGCCGTTCGGCCCCAGCACGTCCAAAACAGCACGGCCAATGCGCGTCATGATGCGCATGCTCACGACGACGTACGGCGAGTCGGTGAGTTCCACGCCGATATGTGCGATGTGTGACCCGAGCGGGCCCATGCTGTAGGGGATCACATACATCGTGCGCCCACGCATGCAGCCGTCGAAAAGCTTCGTGAGTGTCCCCTTCATCTCGGAAGGATCGACCCAGTTGTTGTTCGGGCCCGCGTCTTCCTTGTTCTGGCTGCATACGAACGTACGCTCTTCCATTCGCGCGACGTCGTCCGGGTCCGAACGCGCGAGGAAGCACCCGGGCCGCTTGGTTTCGTTCAGTCGGATGAGCATGCCCGAGTCGACCATCTCCTGGCACAAGCGGTCATACTCTTCCTGGGAGCCGTCGCACCAGTGGATACGCGCCGGCTTGGTAAGTTGTGCGACCTCCGAAACCCACGCCTTGAGCTTTTCGTTCGTCACGTAGGCGGGAGTCTCGGTATTCCGGGCAAGGTGGGCCGCGGTAGCGGTCTGATTCATACGGATCCTTGTACGCTGCACTGCAACTTTTTTGCTTCTGTCAAAAAGCAACGGCAAAGCAAGCGCTGAGCTTGCTCTGCCGGGGAAGCCGTCGATTGTACCTTATTTCCCAAGTCACAAATTTCGGCCGAAAAACGCGACCGGCCGTAATGCCTGAATCGCGCCGGACCACGGGTTCATTGATCCGCGTTAAAACCAGGTCTTGACCTTGGGATTGCGCCCAAGGCCCGTGGCTTGCAATGCTCGAGAACTGGGCTAAACCCCATAGGATTCATCATGGGATCGAACCGAGCCTCGCGTTTTCTCTTTGCGTTGGTGACAGCTTTTTGTGCCTTTACGCCGACGGTCTCCGGTGCGGCGGATGCCTCGAGCGAACGCACCACGATGCCGGACTTCTGCTCCAACCGTAATGTGACTTGCGTTTTGCCGGACGCGACACCGGCCATGAGACGCGGTACCGCGGCCGCTTCCGGAACGACGCATAGCGCCGCGACAGGAAGCACTTCAGGGAGCGGCTCAGCAGGCGGCGCCCACAATCGCTCCGTCAGCGGCAGAAGCGGTGCACACGCCAACTCTGGAACTGTCAGTGCCGGTACTGCAGGCGCCGCTGGAGTTGGTACCGCCGCTAGCCGCTAAGTGCTCTGCTAAGTTTTTCCTGAAGGCCGTGATGCAGGCGGGGATTGAAGCCGCCTAGGCGCAGCCCTTCGATGATCTCTCGCACGTGCTCGTGGTTTCGCGTCTGCAGCACGAACTCCACCTCGGCGGTCTGGAGCGGAAGCTCGGTGAAGGTACGTTGATGGTGCACTTCCTCGATGTTTGCGCCAAGCGTCGCTAGCCGCGCCGTTACTTGCGCGAGCGAACCCGGTAAATCGCGAAGCTCGACAGTGAGTCGGGCAAGACGGCCAGAGCGTGCCAGTCCGCGCTCCATGATCGAGGCAAGCGTCAAGGGCTCAATGTTACCGCCCGTCAGCACTACGCCGACTTTCCTGCCTGCGAAGCGTCCTTGATCGCCCAGGAGCGCTGCGACCCCCGCCGCGGCGGCGCCTTCGACGACCGTTTTCTCGATCTCGAGCAGCATCACGATCGCCTGCTCGATGTCCGCTTCCTCCACTAGCACGATGTCGTCTATGAGCTTCGGTGCGGCATCGAGCATGATCTTTCCCGGTTCGCGAACGGCGATGCCATCGGCGATCGACGTTGTTCCAAAAGCCGGGGCCCTTCCCTTCAGCGCAGAGTAGGCGCCCGGGAAACGCACGCTCTGCACGCCGATTATCTCGATGTCGGGCTTCAGTCCTTTCGCCGCTGTCGCCATTCCCGTAATGAGGCCGCCGCCCCCGACCGGCACAACGAGAACCTGCAGGTCCGGTACATCCGCTAGCATTTCGAGCGCGATCGTGCCCTGTCCTGCGACCACATGCTCGTCGTCATAGGCGTGCACAAACGTCAAACCGAGACTTGGCGCAAGCTCCATCGCGTGTGTATTCGCGTCGTCGAAGCCATCTCCGGCGAGCAGGACTTCCGCTCCGAAAGCGCGCGTTCGCTCGACCTTTATGGACGGTGTATAGCGCGGCATCACGATGACGCACGGAATGCCCAGCCGCCGCGCGTGATACGCGACGCCTTGAGCGTGATTGCCCGCTGAGGCGGCAATCACGCCTGTGCGACGCTCGTCTTCCGCCAGCGAAGCAAGCTTGACGAGCGCGCCCCGCTCCTTGAACGAAGCAGTGAACTGAAGATTTTCGAATTTGAGCCAGAGCTCTGCGTGCACGAGCTCGGACACGGTGCGCGAATGCAGACACGGCGTCGCGAGCACATGTCCTTCGATAACTTTCGCCGCCGCGTGTATCTGCTCCAGAGTGATGCTCATCTGACGTTCGTCGGATTCAGGATGTGTGACTTATGTGGGCGATTCTATGCCGGACATGCGTGACTCTTTTTTGGCGGCGCGATGCAAGCACGATCAGAGGGCGAATGAAGCGCGCCACTATAATGGGCGGATGAGGTCGAGCCATGTATAAAAAACAAATACCCGTCGACGATCTTCGACTTGCAATGTACGTCATCGAGCTCGACCGTGCATGGCTTGGCACACCGTTCGACTTCCAGGGCTTTCCCGTCACATCAGAAGACCAGATCGATGCGCTGAAAGCGCATTGCCGGTCAGTTTACGTCGATCCCGAGCGCCAGCACCGGGCGCTGCAGCGACCCGCGGCAATCAGCGTGACACCGCTGCCGCCTTTGCCGAAGCTCGCGCGCCCGCCGCTATGCCAGACTACAAGAGAGGGGCATACGAGCTAGCGCACGCGATGGACACTTCGATCCTGATGATCACTTTCGGTCGTTTCCTGCAATTTCCTAAGGAGCGACTCGAAGCGCTCGGGCTCGCCGGTATGTTGCTGGACGTCGGCAAGACGAAGCTGCCGGACACGATCCTCAAGAAAAACGACATGCTGAGCCCGGAGGAATTACAGTGCATCGGGATTTATCCGGTCGGAGGAGCGGTCGAGCTCAACACCGGCCAAGTCGGTATCGTCATCGCGCAAAACCTCGTGCGGCGCCTTCAGCCGCGCGTCATGGTGATTCTCGATGCGGACTGGAAGCCGATCCATCCATCCGCAAAAAATCCTGGATCTTGTCAAAGCGCCAAGAACTGGCGCGGCCGAGCCCTATCGGATACGCCGGACGCTGCCCAAAGACAAGCTTCCGATCGACTTGATAGACCTCTCGTATGCGATCACGCGCAGGGTTGGGGACGTAAGGTCATGACAGCAGCAGACCCTTGCTGTCAGCTACGTACCCTCAAAGCCTGAACGGCTCTCCTTCACGGCGGACTCGGCGCGTTCCTTCGTTGCTGCGTGCGCTGGTATCCCCAGCGCAGATGCACGCGCATGCGTCTGAACGCCTCCGGATCGCAGTTGTCCGTCACGAGAAGGATATGATGTGCGAAACACGCGTCGGCCAGGCGCAGGTTGATCGCGCTCAGGCTCGGAGACACATAGCTCGTGCCCAGTATCCGCGCGTGGCGCCATTCCCCGCCTCGCGCTCGTACCGCGGTTTCGCCATTCTCGTGAACGTCCAGCGCAGTGAATGCGTGGCGGCCGCGTAGCAGCGCGTAATGCCAGATGGCACGTGCGAAGCTCGCGAGAACGAGGACACCGATGGCGAGCTTCGCTGCGAGTGGCAGATCGAGAGGCACAACGACGACCGCGCCGGCACCATGGACAACGGCAAGTAGCGCCGCAATGTACCGCGATGGCTTGAGCTCGACTCGGACCATACTCGCGGTAACGCAACGACCGTATGTCTGCTGACGAGGT
>DASRIK010000631.1:0-8587 GCA_035650035.1 Burkholderiales bacterium
GAGACAGTAGTTCGAGAAATGATGCTCGGCGAACCACGCGATGGTGTAGCCCAGCGCGTCCGCCAGCTTCGTCTGCTCTGCGACCTCGCCGAAGACCTGCGCCGCCGGCTTGTCCGGGTCGCGCGAGCCCATCAGGTTGAAAATCCCGAACTCCATCGCCCGTGGCCTCCGATGTGATTCGCGCAAATGATAGCGCGTTGGCTCGCGGTGCGACTCAGGCGTAGACTTTTGGCAACAACAAGCTAGGCGCGAGCCCGGACCGCGTCCGCTGCGGTGCCGCCCAAAACGGAAACGCGCGGGACCGATGTTCCTGTCGATTGCGATAGGAGGGCGACGATGAGGAGCGTTCGCTTTGTTGTTGCGTTCGCCGTGCTGGCGATTGCCGTTGGTAGCGCGGTCGCGCAGTCCGCGAAGACCGAGTTTCCGAACCGGCCGCTGCGCTACATCGTCCCGTTCCCGCCGGGTGGTTCGACCGACATCGTTGCACGCATCGTAGCCGCCGCGCTCACCGAAACGCTCGGTAAGCAGGTCGTCATCGACAATCGCGGCGGTGCGGGCGGAACGGTGGGCGCGGAGATCGCTGCGCGTGCATCACCGGACGGCTACACGCTCTTCGCCTGCAATATCGCATCGCTGGCGGTCAGCCCGGCGCTTTACAAGAAGCTCGGTTACGATCCTGTCGCGGGTTTCGCCCCGATCGGCCTGATCGGCAGCACGCCGAACGTCCTCGTTGTTCATCCCTCCGTGAGCGCGACGACGGTGAGTGAATTCATCGCGCTGGCGAAATCTCATCCGGGAAAAATCAATTACGGGTCAGCCGGCGTCGGCACCTCGCCGCAGCTCTCGATGGAGCTGTTCAAGTCGACGGCGCAAATCGACGTCGTGCATATCGCCTACAAGGGCGCTGGCCCGGCAGTGGCAGACCTGCTGGGGGGCCACATCCAGGCGATGTTCGCGACGCTGCCGTCGGTGATCGGCGCGATTCGCAGCGGCAAGATCCGAGTTCTGGGCGTGACCTCGAGTGGGCGCAGCCCGGACCTGCCCGAGGTGCCGACCATCGCCGAGTCGGGGATGACGGGCTTCGAGGTCATCTCCTGGCAGGGCCTGTGCACGCCCGCGGGCGTACCGCGACCGGTGCTGGAGCGGATTCGCGCAGCGCTCGTCGCCGCGCTCGATTTGCCGGACACGAAGAAGCAATTGGCAGATCAGGGTCAGCAGCCCACCCCGATGACCGCCGAGAAGTTCGCCGCATTCATCCGCACGGAGCGCGCGAAGTGGGCGAAAGTGGTGAAGGATATCGGCATCAACCCGCAATAAAGCCGCGGTCATCCACATAATGTCGGAACACTACAGGCGTGTCTCGTCGATCGGCAGCCCGAGCCAGTGCTGGCCGACGAGCTCGTAATGCGAAAGCCGGCCTTGCACGTGCTGCGTGATCACGTGGATGTCCTGAAAGTGACGCTGAATGAGGTTGCCCTCGAAGGCGGCCGTCGCGCCTGACGCGTTGTACACGCCGTCGACGACCTGTGCCGCGAGGCGTATCGCATGCGTCGCCGCGAGGCGCAACCGGGCGCGAGCTTCCAGCGTGACGGCGCCTGTCGACGTTGCTTCCTCCCAGATCTCGTGAACCGCTTCCATCAGAAAAGCGCGGCCCGAACGCACGGCAGCCTCGCCCTGGCCCACCGCGAACTGAACGAGCGGCTGCTCGCGCAGGAGACCCGTGTTGTAACGCGGCGTCTTCGCGCCCGCGAGCTCGAAGAATGCGTCCAGACAGCTTCGTGCAACACCTAGAGCGACCGCCGCATCGCCGGATGCGAACGAGAGCGTGAACGGGATCTTGTACCGTGCACCGCCCGTAAGAATCGGCGCGCCGCTCGGAAACACCGTTCGCTCGGCCGGCACGAAGACGTCTTTCACTTCGAAATGATGCGTGCCGGTGCCGCGCATGCCGCGTGTGCGCCACGTGTCGAGCAGCTCGACCTGCGAGACAGGCATGAGGCAATAGCGTGCTTCCGGCTTTCCATCCCGAAGCCTCACCTCGCCGTTTTCGATCACCGTCGCATGCGCCGCGATCCAGGACGCATGCCGGCAGCCCGTGCTGAACGGCTGGCGGCCGGTGACGCGATAACCGCCGTCGACCGCGGTCGCCTTTGCAGTAGGCCCGGGGGTGTTTGCGACGACGCTGCGCGGCGTATCGATCCAGATGCTCCGCGCGACCTCGGGCGCCATCCGCGCGGACATCGTCGCATACGTCGCGCCCTGATTTACGGCCCAGCCCGTGCTCGCATCGGCTTTTCCGATCTCCTCGATCACTTGGACATACGTCGGGAAATCGATTTCGCCACCACCGATCGCGCGAGGGACCGCTATGTGGAACAGTCCGGCGTCGGCGATGGCATTGAAAAGCGCGCGCGGCAGCTCGCGGTTGGCGTCAATCTCATCCGCGCTTGCCCGGATGAGCGGCGCGAGCTCGCGCGCGGCCGCGAGAGGCGAGACGGGCGTAGGCGACAGAGCTGGGCGGCTTGGCGACACGTGGCGAGTGTCGCGAATCGGGTGCGCGCAGTCAATTCGCGGCCGAAGCCGTTGAAACGCCCGTCTAGAGAGTGCCTAACACAATGAGGCACTCTTGGTAATCTCCGCCAGCACGAAAGGCATGATGCCGCCGTGGCGCACGTAATCGATCTCGGCCGGCGTATCGAGCCGCAGCGTGACCTGCACGGAGTCTTTTACGCCGCTCGCGCGGCCGATCACGAGCGTCAGCGCCTGCCGCGGCCCGACCGCGTCGCTCAGTCCACGAAGCTCGAACTGTTCGCTCCCGTCGAGCGCAAGCGTCTGCGCCGTTACGGCGGACGGAAGCTGGCATGGAAGGATGCCCATGCCGACGAGATTGCTGCGATGTATGCGCTCGAAGCTCGACGCGATCACAGCGCGCACGCCCAAAAGGCGCGGCCCTTTCGCCGCCCAGTCACGCGCGCTGCCCGTTCCGTACTCCTCGCCGGCGATGACCACGAGCGGAACGTTCTCCGAACGGTAGCGCATCGCTGCGTCGTAGATGGACATGCGCTCGCCGCTCGGCTGATGCACCGTGACGCCGCCCTCGATCTCGGGGACCATCAGGTTCTTCAGTCGTACATTCGCAAACGCGCCTCGCACCATGACCTCATGATTCATGCGGCGGGCGCCATAGTTGTTGAAATCCTGCGGCGCTACGCCGAGCTGCTGCAGATAGATTCCCGCGGGTGAGCTCGCCTTGATCGTGCCGATCGGACTGATGTGATCGGTCGTGATCGAATTGCCGAGGATCGCAAGTGCACGCGCGCCGAAAATATCGCGCAACGTGGACGCGCGCAGCCCGGAATCAAGAAACGGTGGCTCCAGGATGTAGCTAGAGTCGCTTTGCCACGGGTACAGCTCGCCCGTCGCGCGCGGAATCGCCTTCCACAGCGGGTTGCGCGCTTCGATGTCCATCGAGTACGTGTCGCGATAGAACGCGGGATTGGCGGCGATGTCGAGCGCATGCGCAAGCTCTTCGGGCGTGGGCCACACATCGCGCAGGTACACCGCGCGGCCATGCTGATCGTCCCCGAGCGGCTCGTTCTGAAGGTCGATATCGACGCGGCCGGCGAGCGCAAAGGCGACTACCAGCGGAGGACTCGCGAGGAAGGCGGCGCGCACAGCCGGATGGATGCGCGCTTCGAAATTCCGATTCCCTGAAAGGACCGCGCACGCGACGACGTCTTTTTCGGCGATCGCGCTCTCCAGCGTCGGATCGATCGGTCCTGACGCGCCGACGCATGTCCCGCACGTATAGCCGGCGACTGCAAACCCGAGCTTGTCGAGATATTGCTGCAATCCGGCCGCCTCGAGATAACGGCTTACGACGGTGGAGCCCGGCGTGAGCGACGTCTTGACCCATGGCTTTGCATGGAGCCCGCGCTCCACTGCTTTCTTCGCGAGGAGCCCGGCCGCGACCATCACGCCTGGATTCGACGTATTGGTGCACGAAGTGATGGCGGCGATGACGACATCGCCATGATCGACCGAGCCGTTCGGCGTCGAACGTGCACCGCTCGTGCCATAGCCGCCGCTCGCGACCGACTCCACCAGTGCGCTTTCGAAACGCGACTTGAGGTTTTTCAGCGGAATACGGTCCTGCGGCCGCTTAGGCCCCGCGACATTCGCCTCCACGCTGCCGAGATCGAGCTCGATCACGCGGCTGTAATCGACTTCGCCGGGTAATGGCGCGCCAAAGCAGCCCTGCGCGCGATAGTAAGCCTCGGTTGCCCGGACGCGTTGTTCGGAACGCCCCGTCTGCAGGAGATAACGGCAGGTCTGCTCATCGACCGGGAAGTATCCGATCGTGGCGCCGTACTCGACCGCCATGTTCGAAACCGTCGCACGATCGGGCAGCGTAAGACTCTTCACGCCTTCGCCGAAGTACTCGACGAAACAGCCGACGACTTTCGCCTTGCGCAGCATCTCCGTCACATGCAGCACAAGATCGGTCGCGGTCACTCCGTCTCTCAGGCTGCCCGTTACGTGCACGCCAACGACGTCGGGCGTGAGAAAGCAGACCGGCTGACCGAGCACCGCCGCCTCGGCTTCGATGCCGCCCACGCCCCAGCCCACCACACCGAGCCCCGCGATCATCCCCGTATGCGAATCGGTGCCGACCAGCGTGTCGGGATAGGCGACGCCGTCCTTCTCGAGAAAACCGGGCGCGAGAAACTCCAGGTTGAGCTGATGCAGGATGCCCCAGCCCGGCGGCAGAAGACGCAGGCCGTCGTACGCCTGCATGGCCCACTTCACGAAACGGAAGCGTTCTTCGTTCCGCTTCACTTCGAGCTCCATATTGCGCGCGAGCGCGTCGGGCGTGCCGTGATAATCCACGGTGAGCGTGTGGTCGAGCGCCATGTCGAGCGGGACTTTGGGCGCGACGATCGTCGCTTCGTAACCCATGCGCTTCACCGCGCCGCGAATGGCGGTGAGATCGCCGAGCAACGGGATGCCCGCGGCGCAATTCAGCACCACGCGACCAACGGTGAACGGAATTTCCTGCTCGCGGTTCGAGTTCGGCTGCCAATTCGCAAGCGCACGCACCTGCTGCTCGAGCACGCGTTTGCTGTCGCAGTTTCGGACGAGCGACTCGAGCACGATCCGCAGCGATACCGGCAGGCGTGAGATCGATCCGAGACCCTGCTCTTCAAGCGCCGGTAACGAGTAATACGTTCGCTTTTGTCCGAGACCGAGGTCGATCTCGCGGCGCACGATGGGTGAGAAGGGATTCATGATCACTCGGCCTTGAGATTGAGATCCTTGATGATCTTGCCCCAGCGCGCATGCTCCTGCCTCATGAACACGCCGTATTCCTCAGGCGTGTTCGGTACGATCTCGAAACCCATTTTCAGGAGCTGGTCGCGGACCCCCGGCTGCGAGACGATATGCAGGATGTCGCTGTTCAGCTTGTTGACGAAATCGGGGGCCGTGCGTGCAGGGGCCAGGATCCCGAACCATGTGAGCACTTCCAGGCCGGGCAGCCCCGATTCGTCGAGTGTGGGAAATTCGGGCGCCATCGCCGAGCGCTTGAGGCTTGTCACTGCGATCCCACGCATTTTCTTCGTGCGGGCATGCGGAAGCAGCGTACCGATGCTCGCCGTGAAAAGCTGCGCGTGTCCACCGAGAAGATCGATGATCGCCGCCCCGTCGCCTTTGTAATGGACTGGAACCATGTCGATCCTGGTCATGCTCTTGATGAGCTCCATCGACATGTGGGGAGACGAGCCGATGCCGCCGGTCGCGAAGTTGATCTGTCCCGGCCGCGCTTTGGCGAGCGCCACGAGCTCCTTGAACGAGGTCACCGGCATCGACGGATGCGTCACCATGAGAAGCGGGTTGTGCGCGACGCGCACGATGGCGACGAAATCCCTGATCGGGTCGTAGTTCACTTTCGGAAGCAGCGCCGGCGCCACGGCATGCGTCGTCTGACTTGCGAGATAGAGCGCATGGCCATCGGGGGGCGCTTTGGCGACGAGCTCGGCGCCGATCGTACCGGTTGCGCCGGGACGATTCTCGACAATGAATGGCTGGCCGGTGCGCTCGGTGAGCTGCTGAGCGACGATGCGCGCGACGAGATCGGATGGCCCGCCCGCGACGAACCCTACGATGATGCGTGTCGGCTTGGACGTTGTCTGTGCGTGCGCCACCGCAACGCACGCGAGGAATAGCACCGTCAAACGTATAGCGAACCTCATCCGCTCCTCCGCTATGTTCTCAACAGCTGCGTTAACTGCGTAATCCTCTGCAGGCGTTCCGTGCCTTGAACTGTTTTCAAGATCGCCTGCGCGCATGCGTGCGATTTCACGCGCGTCGCAAGACGTGAGAACTTCTCCAGCACCTCGGCTTCGGTGCACGGATCGCCCGGCATGCCGTGAGGATCCCGCTTGCTGCTTGTCCTGCCGACACTGCCTTCGAGCTCGAGGTAAACGCGCGCCCCGTAATGCTTCGGATAGGCCGCTTCCATTTCGGGATCGACCACGATTTCGACGCGCTGTGCGAGCTCGCGGCGCAACGGATCGTCGATGGCTTCCGCGGCATACATCGCCGGATCGGCCGGATCGCCCGTGAGCGCCAGCGCGACGCAGTATGGAATGCTGAACTGCGCACCCATAGTGTCGCGCGGCAAGGGGTTGGCGTTCTGCGCACGTGCATAAGCGGAGACACCCACCTGCACCTTGCGGATCTGCCGCGGGTGCAGCGGTTCGACGCCACGCAGCGTAACGAGCTGTTGCGCAGCCGCCTGGATCCACGCGCAGCAGGGATAGAGCTTCACGTATACGTGCTCGATGGCCCAGCGTTTCCCGAGCTCACTCGACAGAAGCTGCGGCTGCGCACCCGTGCCCGCCATGACATCGAGCAACCCGAAGCGCCCATCCACGGCGCCCGGCGGCGCCGTAAAACCGCGGGCCGCGAGCTGCGCGGCGCGCACGCCGCAGTGGGCGGCATGTCCCGCCTGCATGCGCTTCTCCATGCCGCCGCCCTCGCCTGCCGCGAACGCTTTCGTGCCGGACGCGGTGGCGCATGCAAGTCCGACCGCGTTCATTATCTGCTCCGCGTCGAGCTTCATCGCGATCGATGCCGCGACGGCCGCGCCGACCGGGCCCGCAACCGCAGTCTTGTGCCAGCCGACCTGCGAAGGCTTTACACCCATCGCGAGCCCGAGCCGATGGAGCGTTTCGTAACCTGCGATCAGGGCGAGGAGAAGGCGCGCTCCGGACGCATCCGCCGATTCAGCCGCAGCGAGCGCGGCGGAGACGACGATCGCCCCGGGATGCACGATCGCCTCGTCGAGATGGTCGTCGAGCTCGAAACCGTGCGCCGCAGTGCCGTTGCAGAGCGCCGCAGCCGGCGCGGCTGCGACCTCATCACGCCCGATGATCGTGCTGCGACCTTTGGATCCTTCGGCGATGATTTCCGCCGCCATGATCTGCGACCACGGCTCCGGTGTACCGAAGAGCGCGCAGCCGAGCGTGTCGAGGAGTGCCCGCTTCGCCGCTGAAACAGCACCCGCCGGCACGCGCTCGAGCGAGAGCGCGTGCAGAAAGTCGATGAGCTCCCGCGTTGGCGTGTTCCTTGTCAAGCGAGAACGATGTACCTAAGAGACGCGCACGAAAATGTCTATGCCTTTCATCATCGGTTTTCTCCGAGAATCAGGTCCGCACCTTTTTCGCCGATCGCGAGGGCCGCCGCATTCGTGTTCGACGACGGAATGGTCGGGCAGATGGACGAATCGACGACGCGCAGATGGTCGATGCCGCGTACTCTCAGTTGCGGATCGACGACCGCGGCCTCGTCTACACCCATCTTGCAGGTGCCGACCATGTGCCACGCGGTCTGCGCGCTCTCGCGCACGTAATCGAGCATGCCCGCGCCGTCTGCCACGTCCGGGCCGGGACGGGTCTCGCGCACGATCAGCGACTTGAACGGCTCGGTTCCGGCGATCGCGCGCGCCTTACGCATGCCGTCGAGGAAGAGCTGCACATCCGCTTCGTGCGAGAGATACCGCGGGTCCATCGCGGCCTGCTCCAGCGGATCGCACGAGCGGATGTGGATCGTTCCGACCGAGCGCGGCTGCGTCGGGGCAATGCCGATCGAAAAGCCCGACCACGGATCGAGACCGTACCGCTTGGTACGCGCATAGCGATCCTTGCCCGAGACAGGCATGAGCCGCAGCACGAGATCGGGCTGGGTCGCGTGCTCGTCGCTCCGGAGGTTCGTCTGCGCGGTCGAAGAGCAGATCGCGAGAAAACCCTTGCGCGTGAAAATGAACTTGAGACCGTGCTGCAGCTTGAGCAGCGGATTGCGCAGGACATCGTTGACCGTGAGCGGCTTCGCGCACTCGTAAGTCATGCGCACGTTCGCATGATCGCGCAGGTTCTCACCGACGCCTGGAAGATGGTGAATGACGGGTATGCCGTACTTCTGGAGGATATCGACACGGCCGATGCCCGAAACCTCGAGTATCTGCGGCGACTTGAGCGGTCCGGCCGAGAGAATCACCTCGCGCCGCGCCTTCGCGTACTGCACCTGA
>DASRIK010000632.1:0-2704 GCA_035650035.1 Burkholderiales bacterium
TACGTGCAAAGCCAACGGGCATGAAGCTGCGGATGTATCAGGCGCTGCTGCTGCTGGCCGTTTTCCTGGCGTGGCACGTCCTCACCGAGACCGGCATACTGCCGCCGTTTTTCTTCGGCAAGCCGCTCGTCGTACTCGAGAAGATCTGGGAATGGTTCGCGTCGGGAAAGATCTACAGCCACCTCTGGATCACGCTTGTCGAGACGGCGCTCGCGTTCGCGGTGGGCACGATACTCGGGCTCGCTATCGGCCTCTGGCTCGCACTTTCACCCATGGCATCCGCGCTCCTCGATCCGTACATCAAAGCGCTGAACTCGATGCCGCGCGTCATACTCGCGCCCATCTTCGCCGTGTGGTTCGGTCTCGGCATCTGGTCCAAGGTCGCGCTCGGCGTGACGCTCGTTTTCTTCATCGTGTTCTTCAACGTGTACCAGGGCGTGAAGGAAGTGAGTCCGGTCGTGCTCGCGAACGCGCGCATGCTGGGCGCGAGCTCGCGGGATCTCCTACGTACGGTGTATCTCCCTTCCGCGACGAGCTGGGTGTTTTCCAGCCTGCACACGTCGGTAGGGATGGCTTTCGTCGGCGCGGTGGTCGGCGAGTATCTCGGATCTGCCGCCGGGGTCGGCTATCTCATCCTTCAGGCCGAAGCGGTCTTCGACATCAACACCGTTTTTGCGGGCATTCTCGTTTTGACGGGTTTCGCGCTCGCACTCGACGCACTCGTTACGTTCGCTGAAAGACGCCTGCTCGTCTGGCGGCCCGCGCAGGGCGAGACGGAACCACTGTAGCCGCGCGAACGCGCGGGCGCGGCTAAATCTCGATCAACGGGCCGGTATTCGCCGGAATCGAGCGATGGACCGATGCGGGCGGCATGTCATTCGCGTCGGCGCCGATACGGCCCCGAGGTTCGCCCATGAGCCCGAGCACACCGATGATGATCAGGTACAGCGCGATGATGTAGTTCAGGAGCCGCGGGATGATGAGGATCAATATGCCGGCTATCAGCGCCACCACCGGGCCTATGCTCAGGCTGAAGCTCATGCGGATTCTCCTCGCGAGCGCGCCACGCGGCACGGTACCGCGCGATCGGCTTCAGTAGAGCAGGGAACGTGCCCGCCACCCCGGATCGGCGTCGCGGTGCGGTTCTCTGTTTTACACACCGCGCTCTACGGGGCTACCATCGCGCGATGCGGGCGAGGAGGTCGTCATGGTCATTCGCGACATATTGAGTCTCAAAGGCGGAGCCATTTTCAGCATCGAGCCGTCCGGGCGGCTGAGCGATGCCGTAGCGCTCATGGTGGAACAGGACATCGGTTCCCTCGTCGTGATGGACGGTGGCAGCATGGTGGGCCTGCTCACGTTCCGTGAAGTGCTGAAAGCGCTGCAAAGCGGCGACGGCAACCTTGGTGCCATGCGCGCCGCCGACGTGATGGTGATCGATCCCGTGTGCGGCGATCCGGACCAGACGATCGACGAGCTGCGCGAGCTCATGACACGACATCACGTGCGTTATCTGCCGGTAAAAGACGGAGGCAGACTCCTCGGCATCATCTCGTTCCATGATGCCGCGAAAGCGATGATCAAGGAAACCAGCATGGAGAATCGTCTGCTCAGGCGCTACATCGAAAGTCAGCCGTCTGAGCGGCCGCAGTAACGCCGCGCGACCCTTGCCGCAGGCGCCGCGCGGGCGCCTTGCGACAGGAGTGCAGCGGCGGGAGGTGTGGGCGTGGGCGATGTACGATTTCGCCAATTCGGCCTACACGACCGTCGTCATCACCGCCGTGTTCAACGCCTACTTCGTCGCGGAGGTCGCGCAAAACGCGCCGTGGGCCACGCTTGCCTGGACCTCGGCACTCGCCGTTTCGTATGTCGCGATCATCCTCACGGCGCCGCTCATTGGCGCTTACGCCGATGCGCATGCCGCGAAGAAAAGGCTGCTTGCGATCACCACGATCGGATGTGTCGTCTTCACTGCCGGCCTCGCGCTCGCGGGTCAGGATGCGCTGTGGATGGCGATCGTGCTCATCGTGCTCTCGAATTTTTTCTTCGGCACGGGCGAGAACCTCATCGCAGCATTCCTGCCGGAGCTGGCTCACGAGCACAGCGTCGGTCGTATCTCCGGATGGGGCTGGAGCCTCGGCTATTGCGGCGGGCTCCTCGCGTTAGGCGTGTCGCTCGCGTATGTGACGTGGGCCCAGGCACGCGGTGAGCCCGCCGTCGAGTTCGTTCCCGTCACCATGCTCATCACCGCTGCTTTCTTCGCGTTGTCGAGCCTGCCGACGTTTCTTTTCCTGCGTGAGCGCGCGCAACCTGCCGGCGGCGCGTCGAATATGGCGAGAGAGGCCGTGAGCCGCTTGCGCACGACGCTGCGTGAAGCGTCGCATTATCGGGACCTGCGGCGCTTTCTTCTGGCGGTGGTGTTCTATCAGGCCGGGATCCAGGCCGTCGTCGCGCTCGCCGCCGTTTACGCGCAGCAGGTGATGGGCTTCACGACGCGCGACACGCTCATGCTCGTGCTCGTGGTCAACATCACGGCCGCGGTCGGTGCGTTTGTCTTCGGTTACGTGCAGGATCGGTTCGGCCACGTGCCGACGCTCGTGGCGACGATGATCGGCTGGATACTCGCGATCGCGCTTGTGTACTTCGCGAATGGCCCGGGGCTCTTCTGGACGGCTGCGAACCTCGTCGGCATCTGCCTCGGCTC
>DASRIK010000633.1:0-6140 GCA_035650035.1 Burkholderiales bacterium
AATCCGGCGCTGCCTGCCCGCACCGTGAAAGACATGATCGCGCTCGCTAAAGCGAAGCCGGGCGAGCTGACCTATGCCACCTCGGGCGTGGGGAGCCCCGAGCATTTCGCCGGCGAAATGTTCAAGATGATGACGAAGACCAATCTTCTGCCCGTGCCCTATAAAGGGGGCGGTCCGATTGCCATCGATCTGGTCGCGGGTCACGTCATGTCTGCGTTCAACACGATGCCGCCCATCATTCCGCACATCAAGGCGCAGAGGGTACGCGCGCTCGCAGTGACGACCGAGAAGCGGGCACCGGTACTGCCGGACGTGCCCACCGTCGGCGAGAGCGTGTCGGGCTACGTCATGAGCACGTGGTACGGTGCTGTCGCGCCGGCGAAAACCTCGCCGGAGATCGTTCAGCGGCTGAATCAGGAAATCGTGAAAGCGTTGGCGATTGCGGATGTGAAGGAGAAGCTGGCACTTCTTGGCGCGGACGTCGTAGGCACGACACCCGACGAGACCGCGGCGATCTTCAGGGCCGATCTCGCGAAGTACACGAAGGTTGCGCAGGCCGCCAATATTCGCGCGGACTGAACGCTCGCTGCTCGCACCGGGGCAGCGGCGTTGCGGCGGTTACGCTATCCTACGTGAGCTTCTACGAACAACGAGGAGGAAGTGGGATGATGTTGCGCGTCATTGCTTTGATGCTGCTTGCGCTCGCGGCGGGTACACCGCCAGCCTTTGCACAAGCGTTCCCGACCAAACCGATACGGCTCATCCTGCCGTTTCCCCCAGGCGGGCCGAGCGACATACTCGGGCGCGCGATGTCGCAGAGGCTCGGGGAGCAGATGGGTCAGCAGGTCATCGCAGACAACCGGCCGGGTGCGGGCGGCAATCTCGGCCTCGAGCTTACGGCGAAAGCACCGCCGGATGGCTATACGCTCGTCCTCTCTTCTCCGCTCATCGCCCTCAGCCCGTCGCTGTATTCGAAGTTGAATTACGAGCAGAAAGACCTCGCGCCGGTTTCGCTCGTCGCGCAAATCCAGAACGTCGTGCTCGTGCACCCGTCGGTTCCAGCGAAGAACCTGAAGGACCTCGCTCAGATTGCGCGCGCGAATCCCGGCAAGCTCAATTACGGGTCCGGAGGCGTTGGCACCACGACGCATCTCGCCCCGGAGCTGTTCATGAGCATGAGCAAAACGAAAATGGTGCACGTGCCCTACAAAGGCTCGGGCCTCGCGCTGATCGGGTTGATCAGCGGTCAGGTCGACGTGCTCGTCATGGCGGTGCCCGCGGCCGAAGCTCAGGTGAAAGCCGGCAAAGCGCGTGCGCTCGCGATCGTGTCCGACAAGCGTGCGTCGCCGCTGCCGAACGTGCCCACAGCCAGGGAATCCGGTTTCGATTTCGTCGTCGATATCTGGTACGGAATCCTCACGGCGGCTGGCACGCCACAGCCGATCGTCAACAGGCTGAGCGGCGAGATCAACAAGGCGCTCGCGTCGCCGGACATGAAAGAGAAGCTGCTCACCGCCGGCATACAGCCTCTGGGCAATACGCCCGAGCAATTCGCCAGCTTCATACGGAGCGAGACGCAGCGCTTCGCGAAAGTGATCAAGGAAGCGGGGATAAAACCGGAGTGACGTGCGTCGGGTGCCGTCATCCCGGCGTTCGCCGGGATGACGATCGCGGGGCTTAGCTGGTTGTTTCGCCCTGCCGCGCCGCCGCCGCATCGCGCGGGACCTTGCCGGTCTCGAGTGTGCTCTTCAGGCGCATGAGGTCCTGATCGAGCTGGGTCTTGGGATCGGAGCCGAGAAGCTTCGCGACCGCGTGTCCCACGACCCCGGCCGGCGGTGTGTAACTCATTTGCACGTGAACGCGTGTGCCGTTGCCCAACGGCTCCATGCGTATCCTGCCCACGTGCTCGACGGTGCTGCCTTCGACCGTGCTCCACTCGAGGCGCTCGTTGAAGTCCAAGCGCGTCGTGATCGCATCCCATTCGACGACCGTTCCGGCAGGTCCCGCGACCTTCCAGTGCGAGCGCCCGTCAACGAGAGTCTCGACGCCCAGCACGTTACGCATGAAGTGAGGGAAGTTTTCGTAGTTCGCGAGAAACAGAAAAACCTGCTCGACGGGCGCTTCGATATCGATCGTCTTCTGAACATCGACCGCTCTGTATCCTTCGAGTCCGGCCGCCCGGCGTAAAGGCTTGTTCGTGATCGTTCGGGTGAGAATCGCGACGCCTGTCGCCAGCGCGATGAAGCCTGCGAGATGCCTGCTGCGCATCAGGCCGTAGAGCGTTATGCCCGTTCCTGCGGCGCCAGTGACGAGGCGCGTTCCGGGCGCCCAGTTGTCCTGGAGCATTTCGCCGCTCTCGCCTGGACGCTCGCGTCCGCCCTGCAACTCGGATATGCCGCGCGCCGTCTCGTACACCGCGAGCTGATCGATCACGTCGCGAACGCCATGAACTTCGGCGATGGCCCGGATGAGGTCGCCATGCTCGTGCGAGAGAATCGAGCCGGCAAGCGTGACCTGCCCACCGCTGGCGCTCACCTCGATCGCGCCGGGGTGGGCGACGTAGTGACCCATCTTCGCCCGCACGCGCTCGGCAAGCACGTCGTCGGTCGCTTTGCGTCGGGTGAGAAGCGAGCGCACGCGAGCGGTGGCGACGGTGCCACGATTCTTCAGATCCCGTTTGCCTTTATCGACGAAATCTCTCATGTCGTGCGAGGCCTTCACCGCCTGATCGCGCACGAGCGCCCGCCGACGCCGGCCTTTCTCGGGATCGAAGAAATACATTGCTGCGCCGCCCAGTGCGGCGCCGATGAACAGCAGAGGAGCCATGGCAAACCCTCCTTACACCTCGGTAAACTCTAAAAAGGTGCAAAGCCCGTTCCCAAAGCGGGTAGGTGCTGCTCCTGGAACGCCGACTTCGCCTTTCCCCCCGGCCGAAGCCAGCGTTCCGCGGCCACCAGCGTATGCCGCGTTACTCAGACGATGCGTTTTTCGCGGAGCGCCGCGATTTCCTGGTCGCTTTTCCCGAGCAGGCTCGAAAGCACCTCCTCGGTGTGCTGCCCCAGCAGCGGCGGAGGCATGTCGTACGCGATCGGCGTGCGCGAATACTTGATCGGATTCGCAACGAGCGGGACCGTGCCCGCGAGCGGATGCGGGACGTCGATCCTGAGGCCCCGGTGCCGGACCTGCGGGTCCGCGTAAACCTGGTCCAGGCGGTTGATGGGCCCGCACGGCACGCCGATAGGCTCGAGCGTCGCGATCCATTCGGCAGTCGTTTTTTTTCTGATCGCAGGGGCAATCGCGTCCACGCACGCCTGCCGGTTTTCGAGACGCGCGGAGTTGTCGAGAAATCTCGAGTCCTCACCGACTTCCGGAATGCCCGCCGCGACGCAAAACCTCCGGAACTGGCTGTCGTTGCCGATGGCGAGGATGAGATCGCCGTCGCGCGTCTTGAATGTCTGGTAAGGCATCACGTTCGGATGAGCGTTGCCCATGCGCTCCGGCGGCTCGCCTCCGATCAGATAGTTCGTGTTCTGGTTCGCAAGCCACGCCACCTGGGAATCGAGCAGCGCCATGTCTATGTGCTGGCCCAGAGCGCTCGTCTTACGCTCGTGCAGCGCCGCAAGTATCGCGACACAGGAATACATGCCCGTCATCAGGTCGGCCACGGCGACGCCGACTTTCTGCGGTCCGCCGCCGGGGAGGTCGTCGCGTTCACCCGTGAAGCTCATGAGGCCGCCCATGCCCTGAATCATGAAGTCGTAGCCTGCGCGGTCGCGATAAGGTCCGGTCTGTCCGAAACCCGTGATGGAACAATAAATGAGCTTTGGATTTCGCGTGCTCAGGTGTTCATAAGCGAGGCCGTACCGTTCGAGGTCGCCGACTTTATAGTTCTCGAGCAGTATGTCGGACGCGTCCGCGAGCTCGCGTGCAATGGCCTGGCCGTCGGGTTTCGAGATGTCCAGCGTGACCGATTTCTTGCCGCGGTTCGTGCACAGATAGTAGGCGGATTCCGCCGTGTCTTTGCCGTCGCGGTCCTTCAGAAACGGCGGTCCCCATGCCCGCGTGTCGTCGCCGGTGCCCGGCCGCTCCACTTTGATGACTTCGGCGCCGAGGTCGGCGAGAAGCTGTCCCACCCAGGGACCTGCGAGGATGCGGCTCATGTCGAGCACGCGTATGCCGGAGAGCGGCGAGCGTCGAGTCATTTGAAATTCACTTTGGCGGGGAGTAGATTCAAAAAAAGCCCATTGAATCGCGGCGCGACCGCGATCGCATTAGCAGAGGAGGAATCATGATTGTACCGTCGAGGCTCGTTTGCGCGATGCTCGCCGCGGTGGCGCTCGCGCTGCCGACTGTTTCAGGGGCGCAGACGGCTGCGTATCCCTCAAAATCGATCCGGCTCATCCTGCCGTTCCCGCCCGGCGGCCCGACGGACATTGCGGGGCGCACGATCGGGCAGAAGCTCGCCGACCAGCTGAAACAGCCCGTGATTCCCGACAACCGTCCGGGCGCGACAAGCAACATCGGCCTCGAGCTCGCCGCGAAAGCGCCGCCCGATGGCTACACGATCGTGCTCACGCCCCCCACGATTGCGCTCAGCCCGTCGATGTACACGAAGCTCAACTACGATGCGACAAAGGATTTCACCCCGCTCACGCTCGTCGCCCTCATGCACTACGTAACGGCGGTACATAACTCGGTGCCGGCGACGAATCTGAAGGAATTCATCGCGCTCGCGAAGAAGAACCCCGGCAAGCTGAACTTCAGCTCCAGCGGATTGGGTGCGGGCAACCATCTCGCGACGGAGCTCCTGAAAAGCATGTTCGACCTGAAGATGGTGCACGTTCCCTACAAGGGCAACGTCGCGGGACTCCTTGCGGTCACCACCGGCGAGGTGGATTTCGGAACCTTTGCGGTGGCGCCGGCGGTGCCGATCATCAGGGCGAAGAAAGCACGCCCGCTCGCGACGCTCACCGAGAAACGGCTCGCCGTGCTCTCGGAAGTGCCGACAGCGCGGGAATCCGGTATCGACCTCGTGACGACGCAGTGGTACGGCATGCTCGCGCCGGCAGGAACACCGCGGCCGATCGTGGACCGGCTCGTGTCGGAGCTTCACAAGGCGGTCGCATCTCCTGATTTGCAGGAACGTTTCGCGACGGCAGGCATCGATACCGCCAGCAGCACGCCCGAGCAGTTTGCGGACTTCATCAAGTCCGAGATCGTGCGCTACGCCAAGGTGATCAAGGCGGCCGGCATCAAGCCGGAGTAAGGAGTCGCTGCACGAACACCACATCCAGCCAGCGGCCAAACTTGCGGCCGACCTGGGGGAGGTGTCCGACGCGGGCGAAACCGAGCGCCTCCAGGAGCGCGATGCTCGCGACTGCTTCACTGCAGCAACAGCCCACGATCGCGTGGTGATTTAGCGCGCGCGCGCGTTCGACAAGGTCGTTGACGATCGTGCGGCCGATCCCGTGACGGTGCCAGTCATGGTGCACGTAGACTGAAAGCTCGCTCGTGTGGCCATACGCGGCGGCGGATCGGAACGTGCCGAGCGAGCCCCATCCGACGATTACAGCGGCCGCGACGGCAACGGTTACCGGATGTGCTTCGGAATGGCCGTCCAACCACTTGAGACGTTCCTCCAGCGTGACGGGTTTCGTCATGAATGTGACCGTCGAGCGCTCGACATAGTAATTCTGGATGTCGTTGATCGCCGCCGCGTCGTCTTGCGTTGCCGTGCGAATCGCGATCTCCGCCATGCTCAGGTCGCTGCAGTCTGTGCCGCGACTGGCGCATGCCGCCGCCGTACGATCCAGTAAGCGATGAAAAGCGCAACCGGAACGCAGGCAGCCACCGCGAGCTCACGGCTCGGGTGCAGGAGCACGACCAGCGCGAAAGCAGCGAGAACGATCCGCGAAACGATGTCCGCGCCGCGGTGCTCGGCGAACTGTGCCTGAAGCGAGAACGTGATGCCGATCGTTGCCGCGAGCACGAGCAGCATCGCCCCGATCTGCGCGATGCCCGGCTCGAGCACGAGCTCGGGCCGCGTGAAAACGCCGGCCATCAGCGTGAACAGCGCAACGCAGATCTTGATCGCGTGAAAAAGTGTCCGCATGAACGAGGCCTCCGCGATCTTCGCGGTC
>DASRIK010000634.1:0-6607 GCA_035650035.1 Burkholderiales bacterium
ACTTCGGCCGTGTTGCGCCAGAGGCAATCCGTCGCGCCTTCTGGTGCCGCAAAGCACGTCCGCGAGCGGGCACCCGGTTCGCGGCGGCAGGTCAACCCACGACCAACCGCACACGAACCGCCCGCTTTAAGCGGACTGCGGCACAAGTCGGCTCACCGGCTCGCCTCTGCCGCGCGTAGCTCGGCGCCGGGTCGGCGCCTGCGCTTACCACCTGTTCGGTTTCATACGCTAGACGCCGACCGCGGGCCGCGGTTTCGCGCGCTTTTCGCGCACTTCGGGCGTCGCGAATTGCGTGCGGTAGAGCCGCGCGTAAAGGCCGCCGAGCGCGAGCAGCTGCGCATGCGTACCGGTTTCGATGATGCGGCCGCGCTCGAGCACCACGATGCGGTCGGCACGCTCGATCGTCGAGAGCCGGTGCGCGATGACGATCGTCGTGCGGCCCTGGATGAGCGTCTCGAGCGCCGCCTGTATATGTCGCTCGGATTCCGAATCGAGCGCGGAGGTGGCTTCGTCGAGCACGAGGATCGGAGCATTCTTCAACAGCGCCCGGGCGATCGCGAGCCGCTGACGCTGGCCCCCCGAGAGCTTCACGCCGTTTTCCCCGACGAGCGTCTGCATGCCCTCGGGCATCTGCTCGATGAATTCGAGCGCGTGCGCAGCACGAGCGGCGGCAAGGATGTCCGCCTCGGCCACGCGATCGACGCTGCCGTACGCGATGTTGGCCGCGACGGCATCGTTGAAAAGCACGACGTCCTGGCTTACGAGCGAGATGTTCGCGCGCAGGCTTTCGAGCCTCAGATCTTCGAGATCGTGGCCGTCGAGCGTGATGCGGCCGTGCGTCGGATGGTAGAAACGCGGCACCAGGTGCGCCATCGTCGTTTTCCCGCTGCCGGATGGCCCGACGAGCGCCACGGTCTCGCCGGGTGCAATCGTGAGATCGACGTCGTCGAGCGCGAGCCGCTCGGAGCCGGGGTAAGCAAAGCTCACATGGTCGAAGCGTAAAGCACCTTTCGCGCGCTCGATGCTGACGTGCCCTTTATCGGGCTCGCCGGGCTCGTCTATCAGCGCGAAGATGCTTTCCGCCGCCGCAAGTCCCCTTTGCAACGGCTCATTTACACTCATCACGCGCTTCAGCGGGCCGTTCAGCATGAGCATCGCCGCGATGAAGGAAACGAACCCGCCGACGGTGATCTCGTTCGCGCTCGACTGCGCGCTCGCGAGATACACGATGACCGCAAGGGCAATCGCAGCGATCAGCTGGACCGTCGGGACGCCCGCCGCCGCGGCCGTCGTCTGCTTCATGAGATAGCGCCGCACGCGGTTCGCCTCGTCGTTGAAGCGGTTGAACTCGTATTTTTGCCCGCCGAAAAGCTTCACGACCTTGTGGCCTTCGATCGCCTCCTGCAGTACCTGGGTCACATCGCCCATCGAGCGCTGCACGTCCTTACTCGACTTGCGGAGGCGCCGGCTGATCAGCTTCACGACCAGAATGATCGCCGGCGTCATCACCAGCGAGAGCAGCGAAAGCTTCCAGTTGAGCCACAGCATCCATGCAAGCAGCCCGATCGCAGCGAGGCCGTCCTTCACGATGACCGTGAGCACCAGGGTCGCCGCCGTGGTGACCTGCGTCACGTCGAAAGTGACTTTCGACATGAGGTTCCCGGTCGGGTGGCTGTCGTAAAAAGGCGCCGGCAATCGCAGCAGTTTTTCGAACATGGCGTTGCGAAGATCCATTACCACGCGGTTACCGACCCAGTTCACGGTGTAATGGGAAATGTAGTCGGCGATGCCGCGCACGACAAAGAGCCCGACGATGATGCCCGGCATCCACTTCATGATCTGCTCGTCTTTCGCGACGAACGTACCATCGAGGAGCGGTTTCAGCATCGCCGGCAGGGCAGGCTCGCTGGCTGCGACCACCATCATCGCGACGATCGCCACGGCGAAAACGCCCGCGTACGGCTTCACGAAGCGCAACAGGCGCAGGTAGAGCTCGAGACTGGTCCGACTTGAAGATTGCACGGTGCGAACAATATCAAAAACGCGGCGCGAGCGGCGGATGCCGCGCCTCACCTTAACCTGTATTCCAACGTGAGCATGCCGTTTCTTTCGGGCAGCGGATACGCGTTGTACCGATCGGCGATGAACTGGCTGCGGACGGCATAGTTGTAGTACTTCTCGTTCAGCAGGTTGTTCAGGCTCGCGGCGAGCATCCAGTCACCCATGCGGTGCGTGAGCTTGAGATCGAGCAGCGTGTAAGCCGGGATTCTTGCCCCGAGGCTGTTCGGCTCGTCGTTGTCCATGAACTGATCGGAAACGTACGAAAGCAGCGCGCTCAGTCGTGTTTCGGCCGTGAAGTCCCAGGCTGCGCGGAAGTTCGCCTTGTGCCGCGGGACGAGCGGAACCGTCTTGCCAGCGATATTCACGTTTTCCTGTGTGAAAGGACCGCCTGCGAGCACGCCTTCCCTGAATTTCGCACGGATGTAGCTATAGCTCGCCCCGAGCGTGAGCTTCGCATGCGGCCGCGCGACGACCTCCAGCTCGACACCCCGGCGGCGCGAGGGCGGCAGGTTTCGATTACCGACACCGGTCGTGAAGGGATCGAGGTGGATCTCGTCGTTCACGTCGATCTCGAAGAGGGTCGCCCGCGTTCGCGCCGCTGCGTCGGCGTACTCGACGCTGACTTCCCGCGAGCGCGCGTTCTGCGGACGCAGGAACTGAAACTCGCTCGTGAACGCCGGGGACGTTTCGTAGATCTCGTCGAGGTTCGCGAAGCGATAGCTGCGCGCCGTCTTTCCGATCAGCGCCAGGGCGGGCGAGACCTGATAGCGGACGCCGAGCTCGTAGGCGTGCTCGTAGAGGCGCTGCGACTCCGCCGGCGCGCCCGACCCGAACGCCCCGCCCGGGGCCATGGGATCGAAGCGATCCGTCGCGTCGATCCGCAGACGCTCACGCCGGGCACCGGCGCTTACCGAGACCCGCTCCGTCAGGGCGATCGAGTCGAGTGCATAGATGCCGATCGTGTCCTCACGCGCATCGACCGTATTGAACGGCTGCGCGATGTTCGTCGGCGCGTTCGACCGCCGTAGCAGGTAATCCCACCGATACCAGTCCACGCCTGCCGTCAGCGTATTGGCACGTCCGAAGACGGGCAGGTCGACCTTGATCCGCGGCGTCAAAGACCAGACGGTAAGGTCGACTTCGCGATAATCCGGGAAACCTTCGAAATCGAAGTACGAGCGCTGCTCTTTTTCGCGCCAGCCGGCCTCCACCGCAAGCTCGCCGAATCCGGTACGGCGCTTCCAGTCGAAAAGCGCCCGCTGCCCTTCGCGCTGCGCCCAGTCGAGCGGCGTCTGCGCCCCGCGCCGATCTGTCTCCAGCTGATTCACGCCCGCGCTCGGTTGCACGCGTCGCGCGCCGGGGAGCCGGATACCCTGGTTGTCCGCGCTCAATTTCAACGCGAAATCGCCCGGTGTACCTGACCAGCGCAGGTCGGCAAGCGCATTTGTCTGCCTGTTGCGGTTGTTCCTGCGGTATCCGTTGGATTCGAGATGACTGCCCAGTGCAGCCAGGCTCAACGCGCCGACGCTCAGGCTTGCGTGCGCTCCGGCTTCCCGCGTGTGGTACGAGCCCGCGCTGGCGCGCAGCGTGAGCTCGCTTTTTCCGGGCGCAGGCGATCGCGTAATGATGTTGATGACGCCGGCGGTCGCCCCTTCGCCGTAGAGAACGCTTCCGCCGCCGCGTACGATCTCGATGCGCTCGATTCCGTGCAGCGGGACAGCGGACCATTGCACCCCGGAGAGATCGATGTCGACGACGCGCCGGCCATCCACGAGGATGAGTGTGTTCTGCGTGCCCGTGATACCGAAACCGCGCATGTCGACAGTCGTGGTCGCCGCGTTGTTGCCGAAGAAATCGTGGATCGCAATGCCGGCGTGCTCGGCGAGCAGCTCCGGGACGGTCTTCGCGGGGCTTGCCCGAATCTCGTCGGCTGTGATCACCACGAGATTCACCGGCTTGTCGGTGTATCGATCCTGAAATCGCGTCGCCGTGACGACCACCGGGTCGACGCGCGTAAAGGGAATCTCGGCCGCGAACGCGCCTGAGCTCGCGACCGAAACAGCGGTCACCGCTGCCACTCTGGATAGCATGTGCAGGTCCTCTTCGGCACGCCCGCCGCGCGCCCACAGGTTCAATATGGGACGACGCGAGGCGTAGCAAAGAAGACCGTTCACGCGGGCCGGGAGGCCGCGTGAGACGATGCTCGAGCGCGACACCCCGCCGCTCGTCCACCCTCCGATCGGGCCGGTCTACGGGCTCGCGAGAAGTCGCGCGCCGCCTTCCCGGATCCAAGGATCCAGTGGCCTGTTGGCGCGCATGAGCGCTCGTCGTTCCCGCGAGGCGCGTGAAGCGCCTTGCACCAACCTTGGAGCGCGGCTCGCTTACCGTTGCGGGGGCAGCACAGGCTTCCCGGAATCTCCGCGATTCCTGACCTGTTTCCCGTTTAACCCGTGAGTGTCGAAGCGCGCACGCAAACAACGCGGGCGGCGCGACGAGCATCACGAAGCACCCGAAGCGGAAACCGCAGGCTTGCACTCACGGGAGAGTGTTCTGCGGCGGCACGATGCTAGCACAAGCGGCCTTTGCCACGCTCGACAGGGTAAGTACTTACTTACAGTTCACTGCCGCCCAGCACCGAACTCCAAATCACATTCACTTTTGAGCGTTAACAGTTGACTGGAATAACTTTTCAACACTATAGTGTGGCGATGGAAGCGGAACTGAAATCGCTCGAGGGAAAACTCGACCAGTTCGTCGAGCTCTGCCACAAGCTGAGGGTGGAGAACCAGCAGCTGCGTCAACAGCTCGCCTCGGCACTCGATCAGCGGCGGCGCCTCGAAGAGAAAATCAGCAGCGCGACGACACGTCTCGAAGCTCTGCTCAGCCAGATGCCGGCCGAAGACGAAGCATGAGCGAAGCGAAAAGTCTGCAGATTGCGATCATGGGTCGCGAGTTTCGCGTCGCGTGTCCCGAAAACGAGCAGGCGGGCCTGCTCGAAGCCGTCGATTACCTCAACAGGAAAATGCTCGAGATTCGCGATGGCGGAAAGATCATCGGACTCGAGCGCATCGCGATCATGGCGGCGCTCAACATAGCTCACGAAATGCTGACGACAAAGGTCGGCGGCGGCTTTGACATGGGGGACGTGAAGCGTAGAATGGCCCGCATGGAAACAGTCATCGACCAGGCGATGTCGGAGCAATCGAACCTGTTCTGATACGCTTGGCGATCAAGAGCTTCCCCTGCGGTGTTCGTTTAAGGCCTCATATATCTTCGAACCAATCTTGACCCAGGTTGCCGATTCAGCAGTACCGGTGTGCGCGTCCCAAGACGGAAGCGCCTGAAGGGCTCAGTTAGGCGACCACTTGAACCTTTGGTTCAAGATCCGAGGTCTGACCGGCACAGGCGGGGGTCCCGAACCGAGGGGACAAACGAAAAGGCGGCGCGAGCCGCCTTTTTCTTTGTCCCGCGTCGGGACCCGTCACTCATCACCCGTTCTCCACCTGTTTCTCATCACTCTTTCACAGACAATGCGCTACTGGCTCATCAAATCCGAACCGTCCACCTACGGCATCGAACACATGGCGCGGGACAAGAAAACCTGGTGGAACGGCGTTCGCAACTACCAGGCGCGCAATTTCATGCGGGACGACATGAAAGTCGGGGACCGCGCGTTTTTCTACCACTCGAACTGCGACGAGCCCGGCATCGTCGGCATCGTGGAAGTCAGCTCACCCGCGCATCCGGACGAGACGCAGTTCGACAGGAAAAGCTCGTATTACGACCCTGCGTCGAGCCGCGACAATCCCCGGTGGGCCAACGTGGAATTCAAATTTTTGCGCAAGACTCCGCTCGTTACGCTGGATGAGCTCCGCAAGCACAAGCCTCTTGTCTCCATGCGCGTGCTCCAGCGCGGTAATCGGCTTTCGATCACGCCGGTCGAGCCGAAAGAGTGGGAATTCATCGTCAAAAAGCTCATCGAGCGCGCCGCCTGATCGGGCCCCGGACCTCTGAATTCGCGCCGGCCCCCGCTCGATCGCTCCGGCGAACGCAGCGAAATAAGGCACGCGACGAACCGCGCGGATCTACGCGCCGAGGTGCTTCCTGAAGAAATCCACACTGAGCGCGAGCGCGCGGTCCGCTTCGGGCTTGCTGTAAGTCCTGCCCCCATGCCGGGCGAACGCGTGATCGGCGCCAGGGTACTTGTGGATCGTGACGAGCGGATTCGGTGCTAGCCGCCGCTCGAGCAGCTCGTTCACTTCCGCCTGCACCCAGCGGTCCTTCATCGCCATGTGCAGCATGAACGGCCGGTGCAGCTTGGGCGCTTCGCGGATGTGGTGCTCTATGTAGGTACCGTAGTACGCGACCGCGCAATCGATGTCGGTGCGGCAGCACATCAGGTAACAGAGCTTCCCGCCCAGGCAATAACCGACCGCCCCCACTTTGCCGTTGCACTCGGGCATTCTCTCGAGAAACTTCCACGTGTCGACCATGTCCTGCACGCCCAGGTCGTAGTCGAAGTCGTAGTAGAGGTCGAACGCCTTCT
>DASRIK010000635.1:0-12788 GCA_035650035.1 Burkholderiales bacterium
ACGCTGCCGCAGATGCTTCAGCCGGACGGTGCTCGACGCATCCACTTCGGCGGTTGGACTCTCGATACGGCCGCGCGGCATCTCGTCGACGCAGAAGGGGCCGTCGTCGAGCTCTCGGGCACCGAATACAAGCTCCTGCGCACATTTCTTTCGCACCCGAACCGGACGCTAAACCGCGATCTTCTGATCGATATCATGCGCTCGCGCGACGCGTCGCCGTTCGATCGCAGCATCGATGTGCAGGTGAGTCGTCTGCGCCATCGACTGCGCGATGACGCGAAGGAGCCGATGCTCATCAAGACGGTGCGAGGTGAGGGCTACGTGCTCGCCGCGCGAGTCGAGGTCGAGGTGTGACGAACTGGTTGCCGCGGACTCTTTTCAGCCGACTCGTGCTCGTGCTGCTGGCGGGGCTCGTGCTCGCGCAGGCTGCGGGGCTTGCCATATACTGGCGTGATCGCGACGAGTTCATGCAGCGCGCGTTCGGCATGCGCTCGGTGCAGCGGCTCGCAGACATCATCCACGTGCTCGACGATACCTCGGCCGAGGAGCGGAAGCGCATCATCGGTATCCTCAACTCCCCGCAGCTCCGCATCTCGGCCGACGTCCCGCCGCTCTCTTCGCACGAAGGCGCTGCCGACGAGGCGCGTTTTTTCTCTGCGGCGCTGCGCCGCACGCTCGGTGACGATCGGCCGATGGTCGTGAGGATCGCGGAAGCGCCTTTCATCAAAGGCCCACCGCCCGGTTACGGCCCCGGCAAGGGCATGATGGGCGGCGCTTTCGGCGCCGGCCCCGGCGCTGGTGGGTTTCCGTTCGCCGCCGTGTCTTTCGTGGTTCAGGTGACGCTGCGCGACGGTGCGCTCATCACCCTGGATTCGCGTCAGCCAAAAGACGCGCAGACCTGGCCGTACCGTCTCATCGCGAGTCTTGCGATCATTCTCGCCGCCGTCGTGGTGGTCGCCCTCATTGCTGTGCGCGGAGTAACGCGGCCGCTGAACACGCTGGCGTCTGCTGCCGAACAGCTTGGCGAAAACATCGACCGGCCGCCGCTCGAGGAGCGGGGGCCCATGGAAGTCAAGCGCGCGGCGCGTGCGTTCAATACGATGCAGCAGCGGATCCGCGACCTCATGAGCGAGCGCACTCGAATGTTCGCCGCGATATCCCACGATCTCAAGACACCCATTACCCGCCTGCGCCTGCGTGCGGAGCTGCTCGACGACGACACGCTTCGAACGAAATTCGAGAACGATTTAGGCGAAATCGAGCAAATGGTGAGTGAGGCTCTGGATCTCGTCCGGGGACTCGAGCGCCAGGAGCCGATGGAGCCGATCGACGTGATCGCGCTGGTGCAGAGCGTGCGTGACGATATCGCGGCCGGCGGTGCCCGTGTAGACGTCCAGGAAAGCGACGTGCGTCCTTACGTCGGCAGACCGAAGTCGCTCAGGCGATGCCTGTTGAATCTCGTCGAGAATGCCGTGAAATACGGCCATTCCGCCGTGATCGCCGTAACCGACGAGCCGGACGAGCTCGTGATCAGCGTGTGCGACAGCGGCCCAGGCATTCCCGAGGCCGAGCTCGCACGTGTAATGGAGCCCTTTTATCGGCTCGAGCAGTCTCGCAATCGCCAGACGGGAGGCACCGGGCTCGGACTGGCGATAGCGCGCAACATAGCAATCGCCCACGGCGGCAAGATCGAGCTCAGCAATCGCATGGGCGGCGGCTTGCAGGCGTTGCTGACTCTGCCGCGCGGCCACAGGCGCGAAGACACGAGCAGGGGGCCGCGCGCTGAAGCCGGTCGAGTTGAAAAACCGTCCGTCGCGTAGCCACGAAGCGCCGCGAACCTGGCGCGAACGGAAGCGCGGGCTGAACGGCCGCCGTAATCAGCGATGCCCGGTCGGTGCAGCGCGCCGGGCATAGAAATCCGACACCTCTTCGATCTCCTGCTTGTTCATCGAGCGCGCGACATTTCGCATCTGCGCGTGCGCGTCGTTGCGGCGGGCGGCCGTCGCGAAGGCCTCGAGCTGGTCGACGAGGTACTTCTTCGGCATGCCCTCGAGCCATGGCGTGCCGAGTTTGCGGTCCATGCCCCCGTGGCACGATGCGCAAGGTGCGATGTTGCGGACAGGGTCGCCGACACGCACGAGCGGCGGCGCGGGTCGTTCGTGGAGCGAACCTTCGAGCTGCGGTTTCGGCAATCCCGCGTAATAGGCCGCAAGGTCGTACATGTCCTGCTCCGAAAGATTCCGCGCGAGCGCTTCCATGATCGAGCTGCGTCGGTGACCTGACTTGTAGTCGACGAGCTGCTTGAATACGACGTCCGGATACTGCCCTGCGAGGTTGGGCGTGTCCGCCGCGGTGACCCCCTGCGCGCCATGACACATCGTGCACTGCTGCAGGGCGAGCGTGCCGCCCCGGCCGGCGGCCTCGGGTGCCGGCGTCCGAGTTGCGGTCGCGGCCAGGACGACAGTCGTCGAAAGCGTCGGCTTGGGCGGTGGCGCCTGCTCCGTCCAGCTCGCCGGTGCGCCCGCAGCCCGGCAGATCGCCGCCCAGATGCCTTGCGCCGTGAAATCCGCGTGGACCGATGGGAGCCAGACAAAACCCACGAGCAGGGAAGCGAGCGTCAGCGCGCCAAGAGAAACCACGCTCCATATCACGTAGCGGCGGTCTGCGGGATCGCGACCGAGCGCCATCAGCGGCCTCCGATATGCACTGCGGGCACCGACGTCTCCTCGAGCAGCGCGAGCTGAGCGATGGGATAGCCGTAGTTCACGAGCGTGAGCGCGATCATCATCGCCACCCAAAGCGAGAAGCTGTTGAGCGCGAGCGGCGTGCGCGCAGCCTGGTGCACGGCCGTGCTGAACGTGAACGGCACGGGTGTGGTTCTGCCTTTGCGAGCAGTCGCGAGTATGTAAATGAAGAGAAAGCCCGAAAGCACCAGCATGAGCCCGCCGATGGTGGACACGGTGACGGTCCACGCCTGCGGCATGAGCTCGGGGTGCGTGAAGTCGAAGTAAGCCATGCGCCGCGGCATCCCGAGAAGACCGACCCAATGCCACGGGAGGCTCAGGACGAGCATTCCCACGAACCACAACCACAACTGGAGACGCATGAGCCGTGCGGACAGCGGCGGTGAGCGCGTAAGCTGCGGCCACAGGTCGTAGGCGATCACGAAATACATGATCACGATCGCACCGCCGAAGATGAGATGGAAGTGCCCGGTCACCCACTGGGTGTTATGCACGGCCTCGTTCAACTGATAGCTCATGTTCACGATGCCCCCGGCGCCGCCGAGGCCGAGCATGATGAACGAGAACGTCACGGCGAGCATCATGGGGTTGTCCCACGGCAGTGCCTTCACCCAGCCGAGCACCCCTTTGCCGCCGCGCAGCCGCGCCGCGATCTCGACGGACGCGACGATGGTGAAGACCGTCAGCAGCGTCGGCACCGACACCATCGCAGTCATCGCCGCGTGCACGAACTTGAAGCCGGCGCCGACCTGGGGATCGGCGAAAAGGTGGTGCATGCCAATGGGCATCGAGAACACGAGGAACAGCGCGAATGCGACGCGCCCCATCGTGTCGCTGTATAGACGACCGCCGATCGCGCGCGGCACGATCGTATAGAACGCGATGTAGGCGGGCATCAGCCAGAAATATACGATCGCGTGCAGCGTCCACGAGAAGAAGACCCGCGCGAGCCCGGCATCGATCGTGTGCTTGAATCCGAGCGCGACCGGCAGGATCTGAAAGAGGATCTCGGCGGCTGCGCCGACCGAGGTCCACGCCCAGAGATAAGCGCCGGCCACATTGCCGAACATCGCGAGCGGTATCGTCGCGCCGGGATTTTCTTTCTTCCACACGCGCAGGTTGATCGACATCAGCGCGACCCAGATCCACGAGCCGACGACGACGAGCACTACACCGAGGTAATAGAAGGGGCTCGCGATCATTGGCGGATAGAACGTGTAGAGCACCGACGCCTTGCCGAGCGCGATCGGCACCGAGGCCATCACGGTACCCACGATGACAAGCCAGAACCCCGTCCATGCCCAGCGCAGTCCGACGAGCGGCCGCTTCAATGCCAGCTCGCTGATCGCGTAGCCGAAGCCCATCGCGACGAGCGTCGGCAGGACGTACGCCATGACGGTGCCGTGACCGGTAACCGACCGGTAGTAGTACTCGGGATTCTCGACCCACTCGTGCAGCGGGCTTCGAACGTACATTTGCCATTCACCGAGCACAAGGGCCGCCGCGAACGCGACGAACGCGACCCAGAAATGCGCGAGCGCGAGGCGGTTAGCGAGAAACACAGGTCAGCCTTTCACCTTTACGCGCGCGGGCAGCAAAGTCCTGCGCAGGGATCACCTGGAAGTGCGCCCACATCGCGGCGTGACCGGTGCCGCAATACTCGTGGCACGGCATGAGCTGCTCGCCGGTTTTCCTGAACGTGGTCGTGAACGTCGCGACAAACCCCGGGATCAGCATGACGTTCGCGTTGGTCGTGCCGACTACGAAGCCGTGAACGACGTCCGAGCTGGTCCCGCGGAACGTGACGGGCGTGTTGGCCGGCACGAGGATGCACTGCGGCTCGAACGAGTACTGCTGGGCGACGAGCCGCACCATCACCTTTCCGTCCGCGGCGACACTGGTGCCGAGGTTGGACTCCACGAATTCACCCGAGACGTGCAGCGTGCGCGGGTCTATGGTTTCGACGCGCGACGGCGGCATCGAAGCCCAATGTATGCCTGTGAAAATCATCATGAGAACGAGGAGGGCGATGATGATTCCGACGATGACCGCCCAGCGGCGCTCCGCCGCGACGGCGACGGCTTCGGAAGCGTGCGCACCTTCGGGACCGAATCCGGCAGCGCTCACTGAACGACACCCCGCGGCAGGTACACGAAGAAGTAGAAGGCGAAATAAATCGCCACGACGATCGCCGTCGCAATGCCGGCCACGGCGAATGCACCGCCGGGACCTCGCCTTACGATTTCGTCGACTTCGCGCTCGCTCTCGTCCACCGGACCATCCTCTCGCGAAATGCTCAAGATCGTATCCTCATTCGGGCAGAAGCTTGCGCAGCTCGTTCACCTGCGCAGGCGTTACAGGCGTACCCGCGTTGCCCCACGCGACGCGAATGTATGTAACCACCGCCGCGACCTCGTCGTCATTGAGGATGTGCAGAAATGGAGGCATGCCGTGCGGCCGCGGATTCTTGCGAGTGCCCGGAGGGTAGCCGCCGTTCAGGACCATGCGAATCGGATTCACGGGCGTCGCCATGGTGATCGACTGGTTGTTGGCGAGCGGCGGATACGCGGGCGGGAAGCCTCTGCCCTCGGCACCATGGCACATGCCGCACTGGCGGTCATAGACCTTGCGGCCCAGCTCCATCACGGCGGGCTGCACAAGACGCGCGCTACTTGGGACCTGCGGGCCTGCATCGCCCGCCGGAAGCGACTTGAGATACGTGGCCATCGCGGCCGCGTCCTCGTCCGTCAGGTATTGCAGGCTGTTGTAGACGACTTCTGCCATGGGCCCGTATACGGTACCTCGATGCGAGACGCCCACCTGAAGCAGATCGGCGATGTCCTTGATGCTCCAGTTGCCGAGACCGGCTTCCTGGTTGGACGTGAGCGAGGGTGCGTACCAGTTCTGGTTGGGGATCATTCCGCCTTCGAACGCGCGCTCTTCGGCTGTTCCGCCGAGACGGGTTACGGCAGTGTGGCACATCGAGCAATGTCCCAGCCCTTCCACGAGGTACGCGCCGCGGTTCCATTGTGCCGATTGTTTCGGATCCGGCTCGTACTCGCCGGGTTTGAAATAGAGTGCGCGCCAGCCGACGAGGAGCTCACGCCTGTTGTACGGAAAGCGCAATTCGTGCGGGCGGTTCTTCTGTTTCACGGGCGGGACCGACATGAGATAAGCGTAGATCGCGTCGCAATCCTCACGCGTGACTTTTGTGTACGAGGCGAACGGCATCGCGGGGTAGAGCAGCGCGCCGTCGCGCGAGATGCCCGTGTGCATCATTCGATAGAACTCGTCGGCCGTCCACTGACCGATGCCCGTCTCGTCGTCGGGCGTGATGTTCGGTGCATAGATGTTGCCGAACGGCGTCGGCATCGCGCGTCCACCGGCGAAAGGCGTGCCGCCCGGGGCCGTGTGACAGGCGATGCAATCTCCGGCGCGGGCCAGATATTCACCGCGGTTGATGAGCTGGGTCGTCGCATTCACGACTTTGGACGTCGACGGCAGCACACCCGGGCGGACGACCATCCACGCAAGCGCAGCTGCAATCAGCAGCAGGAGCAGCGCCGACGCGGCAATTACCAGTTTGCGCACGGTGCTAGCGCTGACTGCCGCACGCGAACGGCATGCGCACGAGGTTGGAAGATTCGGGTGAGGGATCGCGCGGTGGCTTCTGTCGTGCCAGCCACGCGGCAAGCGCATGGATCTCAGCGTCGGTGAGTCGCGTCGCGATGCGCTTCATGCAGTCGGGATCCGCCGCCGTGCGTTCCCCAACGCGCCACCGGGTGAGCTGTGCTGCGATATAGTTCGGCTGCAGCCCGACCAAGCCGGGAATGCCGGGCTCCATGCCGGTCAATCCTGCGCCGTGGCATGTGACGCAGGCTGGAATGGCTCGGTTCCGATCGCCGACCGTTGCAAGTGTTTCACCGCGGCTGAGCGTAGCGGCGTCGGCCGGGATTGTTTCGTGAACCGTGAACGGCGGGCGCAGCTTCGCGAAATGCTCGGCCATCTCGCGCAGGTATCCATCGGGCAGATAGGCAACCAGGTAGTTCATCGGCGCGTAACGGCGCCTTCCATCCCGGAATGCAACCAACTGATTGTAGAGATAGCCCGCGGGCTTGCCTGCAATGCGCGGGAAATACTCGTCCCGCGTACCTTGCCCGCTCTGGCCGTGGCACGTCACACAGCCCTGGACGCGGGCTTCCATGGAATCCACGGCTTTGAATGCAGGAATGGCCGCGGTCTGTGCGCGAGCGTCGAATGTCGCGATGGAAGCCGTGATCGAGATGAGAGCAGCTGCCGCCGCCAGAAGGCGCGGCAAGATGGGGCGCATCACGTGGTCACTCGGGAAACCGGACGTGTTAGGCAATTGGCGTGCCCGTGCAATGTCGATCGCAGTGCTGGAAACGATGCTGGAAAGCCGCCGTTGTAACATGACGTACAACAATCGAACAATCAGGTGGAGGACGCATGATTTCGAGCATCCCTTTCAAACGCCCGATGCTGGCGCTGATGATAGCGTGTGTGGGCTTTCCCATGGCGTATGGGGCATCCGTCGACGCCGACAAGTATCCGACGAAACCGATACGCCTCATCGCGCCGTTCGTGCCCGGTGGCGGGACCGACATTACCGCTCGCGCGGTCGCCGCGAAACTGACGGAGCGCTGGGGCCAACAGGTCATCGTGGACAATCGTCCGGGCGCCGCCGGTGTCATTGGCGTGGACCTCACGGCGACGGCAATCCCCGACGGCTATACGATTTGTCTCATCTCGGCATCACATTCTGTCAACGCGGCGGTCAACCCTAAGCTGCCGTACGACCTTACGAAGGACTTGCAGGCGATCTCTCAGGCGACATCGCTGTTCTACGTGATGTACGTTCACCCTGCTGTTCCGGCGAAGTCGGTACCGGAGCTCATCAGCTATGCGAAGGCGAACCCCTGGAAGCTGAACTTCGGTTCGTCCGGTACCGGCGGCTTACAACATTTCGCCGGAGAAATGTTCAACCATTACGGGGGCGTAAAGATGGTGCACGTGCCGTACAAGGGCGGCGCCGCGGCGATCGCCGATGCACTCGCCGGCAACATCCAGGTCGGATTCGGCACGCTGCTGAGCTCGCGGGCGCACTATAACGCGGGTCGTCTAAGGCCGCTTGCCATCACTGCGCGCCAACGTTCTCCGATGGCACCCGATTATCCGACCGTTGCCGAAGCGGGCCTTCCCGGCTATGAAGTCGATCAGTGGTACGGAATCATCACTTCGGCGAAGGTACCGCGGCCTCTCGTCAACAAGCTTTCCGTAGCTGTCGCGGAAGCAGTGAAATCACCGGATACGGCGCAACGCTTCGGTGCCGAAGGCTCGACGCCCGTCGGCAGCACGCCCGATCAGTTCAGCGCGCACATCAAGAGCGAGATCGCGAAATGGCGCAAGCTGGTGAAGGATGCGCGGCTGGTGCTGAATTAGACGTTCACCGATGGCGGTCGCGAACGAATCCGATACGCTGCGGGAGCTGCGGCGGGACGGCAAACTGATTCCCTTTGTGGGTGCGGGACTCTCGATTCCTCTCGGTCTTCCGTCATGGACAAGGCTGATCGACTTCATGGCGGAGGACCTCGGGTATAACGCGGAGATCTTCAGGCTGCACGGGACAGTCTTGCAGCTCGCGGAATACTACGTTGCAATCAAGGGGAGCATCGGTCCCTTACGAAGCGAGATGGACCGCCGCTTCAATCCGCCGGACGAAAAAATCGCCCGGTCCCGCGCACATTCCGCCCTCGTCGACATGGGACTGCCGCTCCTGTACACCACCAACTACGACGGCATCCTCGAGCGTGCGTTCCAGTTGAAGAAAAAGCCGTGCTACACGATCGCCAACATCGATGACATGGCCGCCGCGCCCGCAGACGTGACGCACATCGTGAAGTTTCACGGCACGTTCAGCGATGACGCGAGCCTCGTGCTGACAGAGTCGAGCTACTTCGACCGTCTCGAGTTCGAATCGGCCATAGACATCAAGCTGCGCGCCGACATGCTCGGCAAGTCGCTGCTGTTCATCGGCTACAGCCTCAGCGATATCAACATCCGCTACATGCTTTACAAGCTGCACAAGTTGCGGCAGCAGGTGCGCCGCGATACGCAGCGAGTTCCTGTCGCGTATCTCACGACGTTCGGCCCCGGTGAGGTGCAGAAGAAGCTGCTGGCGCAGTGGGACGTTGCGCTCGTGGAGCTCGATCCCGTGAACAGGACCGACAGCGTTGATCGCTTTCTGGAAGAGCTTTTATGAAGCTGTACTACGTCACCACGAACAAGTTCAAGATCGACGAGGCGGTGGACTACTTCAGGAACAATGAGGTCGCGTCGCGGTTTGGAATCGAGATCTGCATCATCGAGCACAATGTGCAGGAGATACTCGACGCGGACATTCACAAGATCGTGGAGCGCAAAGTGATCGACGCCTTCGCGCACGTTGGGCGGCCCTGCGTGGTCGAGCACGGCGGTCTCTTCTTCGACGCATTACCGAAACTCCCCGGCGCACTTGGGAAGATCATCTGGGACGCAGTGGGAGAGCGGATGTGCCAGTTTCTCGCCCAAGGCGATTCACGCCAGGCGACGGCGCGGTCGTGCATCGGCTACTGCGATGGCAAGACCGTTAAGACCTACCATGGTGAGACGCGCGGGCGCATCGCGGAGCGCGCTCGCGGGGATTACGTTTTCCACTGGGACACAATCTTCATTCCCGAAGGAAGCGACCAGACCTATGGCGAGATCGGGCGGGAAGGGAAGCGCGCGAGCTCGCAGGTGGTGAAGGCATGGGAAGCTTTTCTGGGTGGAACGTTCGCCGCAGCGCATCCTCCGCGCTTCTCACCGCCGCCGCCGGGTAACCTATAAGTCCGCGCTTACCCCGGTGCGTGGTCCTGGCGCCACGCGTAGGTGATGACCCAATTCCCGCCTTCCCCTTCCAGGCACACCGCGGTGCCGTTGCCGGGCTTGAACTCCACCACCTTCTGCTTCTCATTGCCGCATACGAGGCGCGACGCCGCACGCAGCAGGTAGTCGACGTGGCCGCACATCATGAGGTCCCCGCGAGCTGCAGCTATTTCCGCTACGAAGGGTTCGACGGGATCCCCGGTGTTGATGGGGTAGGCGGCTCTCGCGGTTTTGTCTTCCGCGCCGAGCTTCGCGGCAATGCGCTCGGCGGTGTCGATAGTCCATTGCTTGTCGCTGTGCAGGATGCGCACAGGCGCGACACCGAGCTGGCGAAAGCGCGTGCCCAGGCGGTCGGCCTGTTCACGACCTTTCGGACTGATGTGACGCTGCGGGTCCTGCTCGGCCGACAGTGCATCGGCATGATGGACGAGATATACCTTCATGATGTAATCCTCCAGGTCGGGGAGAATAGGATAGCTTTTCAATCCGTCCACGACTACGCGAAGCGGAGCCCTCGATGCAGAAACCACCGAAGTCCTATTGCACGGCAAAAGACCTCCAGCCGGATCGCGACGAGCTCGCGGCGCTGCGGCACCGGATCCACCAGAATCCCGAGTTGAGCCACAAGGAAATCGAGACCGCCCGACTCGTCGCGGAGAAACTCCGGTCCTGGGGTTACGAAGTGGCCGAACGCGTCGGCGGCACGGGTGTCGTCGGCCGGCTGAAGGTCGGCAGCAGCACGCGAGCGATCGGCATTCGCGCCGACATGGACGCGCTTCCCATCGTTGAAGACACCGGCCTGCCTTACGCGAGCACGAACAAGGGCGTCATGCATGCGTGCGGCCACGACGGTCACACGACGATACTGCTCGGTGCGGCGAAGAGAATCGCGGGGAAGAAGAATTTCTCAGGCACCGTGAATCTCATTTTCCAGCCCGCGGAAGAAGCGGGCATCGATTGCGGCGCGAAGCGCATGCTCAAAGACGGCCTCTTCGAGCGCTTTCCGTGCGACGCGATCTTCGGACTCCACAACCATCCCGGCAAACCCGAGAAGACGTTTCACTTTCGCGCCGGTCCGATGATGTCCGCGTCCGACCGCGTCACGATCACCGTGAAAGGCCGCGGCGGCCACGCGGCGCGCCCCCACATGACCGTCGATCCGATCGTCGCCGTGTCGAGCATCGTGATGGCGCTGCAGACGATCGTGGCGCGCAACGTCGATCCCACGAAAGTTGCCGTCGTGACCGTCGGCACGATACAGGGCGGGAAGGCGATGAACGTGATTGCGAACGAGGCGACGGTCGGTCTTTCCGTGCGTTCCTTCGATGCCGATGTGCGCGAATTACTCAAGCGCCGCATCATCGATCTCGCGCAATCGCAGGCGGCGAGCTATGGCGCCACCGCCGAGGTCGATTACGGCTGGGGCCACCCTGTCCTCGTCAATGCCGACGCCGAGACTGCTTTCGCGCGAGAAGTAGCGGTGGAGCTCGTCGGCGCCGGGAACGTGGGTGATATCGATCTCGTCACGGGCAGCGAGGATTTTGCTTACATGCTGGAGCGGGTGCCCGGCTCGTTCGTTCGCCTCGGCAACGGCGACACGCCATTCGTCCATACGTCGCGTTTCGACTTCAACGACGAGAACCTCACGGTCGCTGCCGCCTACTGGACCCGGCTCGTGGAACGTTACCTCGAGTGACGCTCGGATATTCTGCTGCGGGCGTTACGCCAGACTTGCGCGCAGACACCATCGTTAGCAGGTTGAGGTAAAGTGATCAGGGAGGCAATGAAAGCCGAGCGAACCATAGATCAACCGAAAGGATGTGCTATGCCCAAGCTGCGTCACATCGCGATGGTAGTGGAAGAGATCGAACAAACCGCGCAGTTCTACGAGAAGTGCTTCGGGATGAAGCGCGTGCGTCAACACGAGACGGCGATCGGACTGTCCGATGGCGTGGTGAGCCTCGTCATCATTCACCCGTCGAGTCCGAACATGAAAGGGGACGACCGCCGCGGCCTGCATCATCTGGGCTTCCTCGTCGATGACATCGAGGAAGCGTCCGCCCGCGTCGAAGCGAACGGCGCGAAATTTCACGGCGGCATCAGCGCGGCACGCGGCGCAGTCGGCGAGCGCAAGTATCTGGATCCGAACGGCCAGATCTTCGACCTGACCGGCCACGAATACGCGCGCGACACCTGGCAGATCGAGGTCGAGGAAACCGCGCAGGCCAGTTAACGAGGAGAGCGCAGTGACAGAGTACATCCCCAGTCCCAGGGATTGGGTGCGCGAGCAGGTGGAGCTTTACGAACGCAGCGGCGGCACCCAGGGCACCACGCTTCGCGATACCGGCTTGCCGGTCATTATCGTGACCCACACCGGCAACAAGACGGGCGCCATTCGCAAGACACCGCTCATGCGCGTGAAAGACGGGAACGGCTATGTGCTCATCGGGTCGCAGGGCGGGGCGCCGACGCACCCGGCGTGGGTGCACAATCTGCGGGTTAACCCTGCGGTCGAGATTCGCGACCGCACCGCCTTGCAGAAGATGCGGGTGCGGGAGGTGACGGATGACGCCGAGCGGGCGCGGCTCTGGGATCTTGCCGTCGCAGCGTATCCGCCGTACGCCGATTATCAAATGAAAACGACGCGGAAGATTCCGGTCTTCATCGCGGAGCCGCAACAGGACGCCGGAACGTAGACAGATCTAACCAAAGGAGATCGTGATGCCGTTTTATGAGCTCTCCGAACTGGAGAAGAAAAAATCCAGCACCAATTCAAACATCGAGTCCGGCGCGGTCCCCGGTGAATTCATGAAGTTCGGTATCGTGACAAAGCCGGAAGGCGAAGGGCCGCCCTTGCACGAGCATCCGAACGAAGAGCAATTCAGCCTCGTGCTCTCGGGGCAGATGCATTTCGTGCTGGGCGACGAGGACCGCATCGTCGGCCCCGGAACGCTCATCCACATCCCGCGCAATACGCGTCACCGCTCACGGCCGGTCAACGGGCCCGCCACGTTCATTACCGTGAAGAGTCCCTGCGGCAACGGCGAGCTTGCGCAGGACTACAAGATGCGCCCGGAGGCGAAAGAGATCGAAGCGTTGTATCCCGGTAAAAAATGAAGC
>DASRIK010000636.1:0-15306 GCA_035650035.1 Burkholderiales bacterium
TACCGGTATTCCGTTGAAGCGCGCGTCGCTCTTGATGCAGCGGGTGAGAACGTAACCGTCCATTTCGGGCATTTCGGCATCGGTAAGGATGAGCTGCACCCGTTTCGAAAGCGGCTCTCCCTCCGCCTGCGCGCGCGCGGCCATCGACTGCAGCCGGTCCCATGCCTCACGGCCGTTCGCCGCGTGCTGGTGGGTTACCGCCAGCATGTCCAGCACGCGCACGATCTCCTTACGGGCGACCGCGGAATCGTCGGCGAAAAAGATGTTGCCGTCCGTGCGCGGCACACGTTCGAGCTGCGGCACCTCCGGCTCTCCGTAGACCTGCACGAGCACATGTTCAACATCGAGCACCGAGGCGAGCTTGCCATTGGGCAGCTCGGTTACGGCCGTAATGGGGCTGCCGCGGCCGACGAGCATCGAGTCCGGAGCACGCACGCGCTCCCACTCCACTCGTGCAATGCGGTCGACGCGATCGATGAGAAATCCCTGAACGTGCCGGCTGAACTCCGTCACCATCATCGTCGCGTTCGAGCACTTGCCGTCTTCGATGCCGATGAGTTTCCCGAGTGCGATCACGGGAATAATGCTTCCGCGCAGGCTCACGACGCCTTCGACGCCCGGCGGCAAATTGGGGGCGCGAGTGATGGTGGGGGTTCGCGTGATCTCGCGCACTTTGAATACATTGATGCCGAAGGTCTCCGCCGTGCCCAGCGAAAAGAGCAGCAGCTCCATCGTGTTGGAGCCGGCTAGCTTCGTGCGGGCGTCGACCGAATCGAGCAGGCCGCCGTTGTCCGGGTTGGTCGTAGTGGTCATACGAGCATCCGGGATATTGCCGCGGCGAGCTTCGTCGGCTCGAATTTGGACACGTACTCGTCTATGCCCACGGAGCGGCCGAGCTGCTGGTTGGATTCTCCGGAGAGCGAGGAGTGCATGATCACCGAGACGCCATTAAAGCGCGGATCGGACTTGATGCGCTTCGCGAGCATGTAACCGTCCATCTCGGGCATTTCGACATCCGTCAACACGAGCTGCACGGAATCCCGTACCTGTGCACCGCATGCCCGTGCTGTTTCAGCGATCTGCGTGAGCTCGCGCCAGGCTTCGGCCCCGTTCGTTGTGGAGATGTGGTTCACCGCCATCGCATCGAGCGTGCGCACGATCTGACTGCGCGCGACCGACGAATCATCGGCGAACAGCACCGTGCGTCCTGGCGGAAGTTTCGCGTGAATGTTCTTGAAGGGCGCCTCGTGGTCGTGCGGAGTCGTGTCGGCAAGCAGTTGCTCGACGTCGAGCATCATCACGAGCCGGCCGTCGGGAAGCTCCGTCACCGCTGTAACCAGACCCGCGGTCTTGCCTGCAAGCATCTGCGGCGGCATGCGCATCGACGACCAGTCGACCCGCAATATCGTATCCACGGCTTCGACTAGCAGGCCCTGCGTCTGTCCGTTGTACTCCGTCACCACCATGATGTCGGGCTTCTTCGTGACCGAGATGCCGGCGTACTTCGCGAGGTCCACGACGGGTACCAGCTTGCCACGCAGGCTCACCATCCCTTCAACCGCCGCCGGCATTTCCGGCGCTCGGGTGATGGTGGGGGTGCGCATCACTTCACGGACTTTGAAGACGTTCACACCGAAGATCTCCCGCCGGCCGCTGTCGCTGTCGACGCCGAGCGTGAACATCAGGATTTCCAGCTTGTTCGTGCCGGCGAGCTTGGTGCGCGCGTCGACACTTTTCAAAAGCTCGGACATGATCGCCTACGACTGCCTGTTCAGGCCGTTTTGAACTGCACAATTTCCGAGTGCAGCTTCGACGCAAGCGACTCGAGCTGCTGGGCGGTGGTCGAAGCCTGAGTGATCGCCGCGCTCGTCTCTTCGGTCATCTGTGCGATTTTTTCGACATTGCGCGCGATGTCGTTCGAGGCGGTACCCTGTTCCGACGCTGCGGAGCTGATGTCGTTTATGCGTTCCATCGTTACGCGGGCGCCCTCGTTGATGCGCGCGAGCGTCGCGGCCACTTCTTCGGCGAGGGATTTGCCCTGCGCGACCTGCTCGTTGTTCGACTTGAGGTTCTCCACGGCGCGGCCAACTTCGCTTTGAATTGCTTCGATCATGCTCGAGATCTCGCTCGTCGAGCTCGAAGTACGTTCGGCGAGCTTGCGCACCTCGTCGGCGACGACCGCGAAGCCGCGACCCTGCTCGCCTGCCCGAGCGGCTTCGATTGCGGCGTTCAGTGCGAGAAGATTGGTCTGCTCGGCAATGTCCCGGATCACCTTCACGATGCCGGAGATGTCGTTCGACCGCTGCGAAAGCTGCTCGATCAGCTGCATCGAGTGGCCGACCGACTGAGCCGTGCTGAGCATCTGTTCTGCCGCGGCGCGTGCACTCTTTTCGCCTTCCGTCGAAAGTACGCACGCCTGTTCGGAAACACTTCTCGTTTCGCGCGTGTTGTCCGCGACCTGATTGATGCTGACTGTGACCTGCTCGACGGCGGCCGCGGTCGATGCGGCGGATTCCGACTGCGCACGCGAGCACTGCGTGATCTGCGAAGACGCCGCGGCCATTTCGGTAGCCGCCGCGGACACTTCCTGCGCGCCCGCCATCACACGGTTCAGCGTCGACTGCAGGCTGTCCATGAGCGCGTTGAACGCGTTGGCCATATCGCTCACTTCGTCACGACCTGTCACGGGGACGCGCTGCGTAAGGTCGCGCGAGCGCTCCGCTTCCACCAGCGCAAGGCGCATCTGTTTGACCGGCCGGGTGATTGCCCGAAGCGTGAGCCAGCTGAAGACTCCAAGGCCGAGGGCGGAGACGAGGAACGCCGCCATCATTCCGTACGTGAGATACATCGTGCGCTGGACGGAGCCTTCGTACTGGGCTTTGCTCGCGTTCTTCTGAAGCTCCTGCAGCTGCTCCAGCTGCTCGCGGACCTTCGTGCTGAGCGCGCGGCTGTCCTCGTGCATGATGATCGTCTTCGCGGCCTCACGATCGCTTCTGCGCAATGCAACGAGCGCCGGCTGGACCGTGGTGTCGAGCATGCGGTCCAGATCCTTGCCGGCCTGTTCTGCTGCCTGCTTGTCTTGTGGGCTCAGGCCGGAATCGAGGTAGATATTCCATTTCCTCATGATCTCCGTCATGAGAGCGTCCGCGTTCTTCACGCGGTTGGCGATTTCCGGCGGCTCTTCCGTGATGATCGCGTTCCCGAGCGTCATGCGGATCCGGTACATGTCAGTGACGATGCTTCCGATGACGCGCGACGTTTCGGAATCGGCATGTACTTGCTTCATGGCATCGCGGTCCATACGAAGACCGAACCCCGCCAGCACCGAGATCGCGAGCAGCATGGCGAGCGGCAGCACGGCCATGATGTTCAGCCGCGCGGCTATCGTGAGATGTTTCATAGTGGCCCCTGACAAAGATGCATTAGCGCGAGCCCGCCTCGGGGCAGGCGGTTCTGGTTACGGCGCGCACGACTGAATCTTGAATATTCCACACGCGGGCGCGATTCGGCTTCCGGTTTTCGTGTAGGACAAACTCCTACTTCGTGTCGGGCGTGCGTCTCACGTCAAACTCAGCCCAGCACCAATTCAGGTACTTTGGTGGGCGTATCACAATGGGTCCTCTCGAAAACGAACTTGTCCATAGGGGAGCCAAATGAAGTCCGAGCAGCTCACGAACGAAATCCGGGAAGCGAACCTGTCGTACCTCATGCTCGCCCAAACCATGATCCGGGAAGATCGTGCGACCGCGATGTACCGATTGGGTGTAAGCGACGAGGTCGCGGACGTCCTGGAGCGCCTGAGCCCTGCGCAGGTGGTGCGCATGGCAGCCTCGACGATGCTGCTTTTCCGGTTCCGGTTCGACGACAGCATGATCGTCGACATGCTGAGCGATTACGGCAAGGGCAAGCTCATGGCTGGGACTCACGCGGCCGTTCTCATGGCGGCGCAGCCGGCTGCCGGCATCACCGCTTAAGGAGAACCGACATGGCCGCACGCAGCAAAAGCGTGGTATCCGACGCCGAACAGGTCCAACTGGCAGCCGAGCTCGCACGGGCAGGGGCAAGGCTGCAGGTGCTGGAGTCCGAAACGACCCTGTCGCGCGAACGTCTGCTGCGGCTGTACAAGGAAGTCCGCGGCGTATCGCCGCCCAAGGGCATGCTGCCCTTCTCGACGGACTGGTTCATGAGCTGGATGCCGAACATCCACGCATCCATTTTCATCAATATCCACAGCTATCTCGTGACGCACACCCCGGTGCGCGGCATTCGCGCCGTCCTTTCTGCATACAAGCTGTACTCCGAGCACGTCGAGATCCACGGCCTCGAGCAGGTGCTTTCCTTCACACGGGCCTGGAGCCTCGTGCGCTTCTTCGAGGCGAAGCTCCTCGATACTGCACACTGCAAGAGCTGTCACGGCCGCTACGTGCTCCACACGATGGATCTCCATAATGACTACGTCTGCGGTCTCTGCAATGTGCCCTCACGTGCGGGAAAAACCCGCAAACGCACGCCCGCGATAGAAGCGGGACCGCGGCTCGCCGTGCCGGCCCAAAGCTCGCCATTTCTCCTCCAGTCCGCGATGAGCCCGGCTGTGCAGCGCGCTCGGGCAGTCCTCTCCGACTAGCTTCCAGCTGGGCCGCCGTTTTCGGCGGCTCCTTGAGGCCCCGGCGGGGCCGGCGGGGGCATTATCCCTGTTTTCCCGTCTTTTCTCGGCACTCCCACGGTTCAGGAAATCTGCTGATTTCTTGTGTAAATGCAGTCCTGGAAAACCTAAAAAAGCAGGGCTTTTCGGCCGTTAATGTGGGACGCCCGTGTCGCCCCTCTGCGACAGGGTCCTAAAACGCGACGACCAGTCGCGCCTTACACGCTTGAGGTCGGGAGGTTCCACCCTTGCTGGTCATCGTGGGTTACATCGTCGTGTTGTTGTCGGTCTTTGGCGGTTATGCCCTCGCAGGGGGCCATCTCAGCGCGCTGTTTCAGCCGGTCGAGCTTCTCATGATCGGCGGCGCCGCTGTCGGCGCCTTCTGCGTGGGCAACAACTCGAAAGCGATCAAGGCGACGCTGAAGGCACTTCCGAAAACGCTGACAGGATCTGCGTACACGAAAGACATGTACATGGATCTGATGGCCCTCCTTTACGACGTTCTCGCGAAAGTCCGTAAAGAAGGGCTGATGACGATCGAGGCCGACGTCGAAGAGCCGGAGAAAAGCCCGCTTTTCACGAAATACCCGCGCGTGCTGGGGAACGAGCACGTGCTCGAGTTCATGACCGATTATCTGCGCCTCATGGTCGGCGGAAACCTGAACACGTTCGAGATCGAAAACCTGATGGACAACGAAATCGAGACCCATCACCACGAGGGTGAGGTGCCGGTGCACGTCATCCAGCGCATAGGCGATGCAATGCCCGCTTTCGGCATCGTCGCCGCCGTGATGGGTGTCGTTCATACGATGGGGTCTGTGGGTCTGCCGCCGGCCGAGCTAGGTCTCCTCATCGCGCACGCGCTCGTCGGAACGTTCCTAGGCATTCTTCTCTCCTATGGCTTCGTCGGTCCGCTTGCCAGCGTGCTCGAGCAAAAGCTCGCGGAAGCGACCAAGATGCTCGAGTGCATCAAGGTGACGCTGCTAGCGAGCCTGAACGGATACGCCCCTGCGCTCGCCGTCGAATTCGGACGCAAGGTTCTTTACTCGACGGAAAGGCCGTCCTTCATCGAGCTGGAGAACCATGTCAAGCGGAAACCGGCGGCGAAAGCTCAAGGCGCCAAATAACCCGGCGCGGAGCATGCGATGGCTGACGACGCACAACGGCCGATCATAGTTCGGCGCAAAAAGAGGAAGACCAAACAGGGTCACGGCGGCACCTGGAAAATCGCCTACGCCGACTTCGTTACGGCGATGATGGCGTTTTTCCTCCTCATGTGGCTCCTCGGATCCACAGCGAGAGGCGACCTCGACGGCATCGCCGAATATTTCAAGACCCCGTTGAAAGTCGCACTGCAGGGAGGCAGCTCGAGCGGCGATTCGTCACACCTCATCAAGGGCGGCGGCAAAGACCTTACGCGCACTTCCGGTCAGGTCCGCAACGTGAAAGACCTCGAGGCCGAGTATCAACGTATCGAGCAGCTCAGGTTCAACGAGCTCAAGCACCGCATCGAAGCGGCGATCGAGCGCAACCCCGTGCTGCGCCAGTTCCGCGACCAGCTGCTGCTCGACATCACCCCGGAAGGGCTGCGCATTCAGATCGTCGACGAGAAAAACCGCCCGATGTTCGCCGTCGGCCGGGCGGAGCTCCAGCCGTACGCGCGCGACATCCTGCTCGAGATCGGACAGATGCTGAACACGGTCGATAACAAGGTGAGCCTTGCAGGGCACACGGACGCAACGCCTTATGCGTCCGGCGAGAAGGGCTACAGCAACTGGGAGCTCTCGGCGGACCGCGCGAATGCGTCGCGACGGGTGCTGCTTGTAGGCGGCATGGCGGAGAAACGGGTCGTGCGGGTGGTAGGTATGGCCTCGGCCGTATCGCTGCACGCCTCGGACCCCCACGATGCGATGAACCGCCGCATCAGTCTCATCGTGCTGAGCCGTGATGCGACGCAGGCGCTGGAAAAGGGCAGTGGCCCGGTCGATGTACGGTCCAACGAGGACGTTCACCCGGACAAGTTCAAAGAGTCTCAATGATATGCGCGCGGCTTTGAAGTTTCTGCAGCCTCCGCTCATGCGGGTAGCGGCCATTTATGGCGTGAGCGTGCCGCTCGCGTATGCCTTGGCGCCGAAAGGGCTCGCGTGGGAGTTCCTGGCGAGCACGTTTGCGCTGCTGCTCGTCCCGGTCATGCGTCTTCCGGCGTGGTGGCTCGTCATCAATGCCGTATTTCTGCCGGCGCTGAGTGCCGGGCTGACGCTGCAGCTTTCGCCGGTTTGGGCGCTCGCGGCGCTTGCACTCCTTGTTTTGCTTTACGGGAAGATCTGGCGCAGTCGCGTCCCGATCCTTTTTTCCAGCGGCCGCGCGCAGACGGCTCTGGCGAAGCTGCTTCCAGCCGACCGCTCGATCTCTTTCCTGGACATAGGTTGCGGTGATGGACGGGTACTGAGTCGTCTTGCGTCCGGCCGACCCGACAGCCGCTTCGAGGGAATCGAGCATGCACCTGCACTCTGGTTCGCGGCGCGACTTCGCTGCGGCAGGCACGGCCAGCAGTGCAAAGTTGTGCGGGGCAACCTGTGGTCGCGGACGCTGGCCCCCTATGACGTGGTGTATGCGTTCCTCTCTCCGGTGGTCATGGAGCGTCTCTGGCACAAAGCACAACGCGAGATGCGGCCGGGTGCGCTGCTCGTGAGCGCGTTCGCCGTGCCGAACGTCTCGCCGCATCAGCGCGTGGAGGTATCGGATGCGTTGGGCACGTGCCTCAACGTGTGGCGTATCGGAACCGACAGGCCTGGCCCATGACGCCTCCCGTCGAGCCCGGATACTGGATCGAACAGTTCGGACGGGCCGAGCTGCCGGTCCTCGCACGAACAGTCGCCGAGCTCGCGCGCATGGAGGCCGACCCGGATCGCGTCTCGACAGCTCACCTGTCGGACACGGTCATGCACGACCCGCTCATGACGTTCAAGGTGCTGCGCTACATTCAGCAGCACCGTCATCGAAGCCAGCTCGTCGATGTGACGACCGTAGCGCATGCGCTGATGATGCTCGGCCTCGAGCCGTTTCTCTCTCATTTCAGCAGCCAGCCGACCGTCGAGAAGCACCTGGAGAACGACCATGCGGCGCTCCAGGGTGCTCTTGCAGTAGCGAGCCGCGCACGTCACGCTGCATTGCATGCGCGTGACTGGGCGGTGCTGCGCCACGACATCGAGGTCGACGAAGTCACGACAGCAGCGCTTCTGCACGATCTCGCCGAGCTGCTGCTCTGGTGCTGCACACCGCAAACGGCAGTGCTGATCGAGGATCTGTCGCGCGGGGAAGGTCTGACCGCCGAGTCGGCCCAGCGGGCCGTGCTCGGCTTTCCGCTCATTTCACTTCAGGTCCAATTGTCGGAGCAGTGGCAGCTCCCCGGACTGCTCTGCCGGCTGATGGACGAGCGCCACGCGTGCACGCCGAGAGCACTCAATGTGAGCCTTGCGGTAGCTGTGGCGCACCACACGGCGAAGGGCTGGGACGAACCGGTACTTGTGGAGGATTTCACAGCCATAGGCCGGCTGCTCGGCTGTGGAGCCGTGGGCGCGCGAGACCGGGTCGTGCGCACTGCACTTCGCGCCGCGGCGGAATGGGAATGGTATGGGATCCCGCCGGCTGCCGCACTTTTGCCCGCGTCCGCGGGTATGAAGCCGCCCGTGCCGCACGCTACGCTGGCGCACTGAGTACCGACCAAGGGCTATCTTGGGCTCCGGCATCCGTGCGTGCTTCGCCGGGACCGCGGCGCCCTTGACGTGTGACTCTTCAGATTAGGGAAAAGCGGCCGTAAAGCCGGCGTATTCGGAAGTCCGCCGCCAGAGCGGCCCATCGATAATTTCTGCCGTGGAAACGAAGCCATGGCAGAAGAATCCCATCTAGAACGTACCGAACCAGCATCGCCGAGACGCCTCGAACAGGCGCGCGAGGAAGGCAATATCGCGCGCTCTCCGGAGCTCTCGGCGTTCGCCGTGGTCGTCGCCGCGCTGGGCGCTATGTGGGTCCAGGGAGACGCGCTCTTGAGCGGTCTCAAGCGCATTACTGCGCGCGGCCTCATGCTGGACGGCGCTGCGGTACGCGAGCCCGGCGCGATGGTCGAACGCCTCTACGAGCTTGCGGGCGACGCGCTCATTACCGCAGCCCCGCTTCTCGCCACTACCGTAGTCGCCGCGCTCGTGGCGCCCCTGGCAATCGGTGGCTGGTCCTTCGCGCCGGCCGCCGTCCTGCCGAAGTTCTCGCGCATAAACCCGCTCTCCGGTTTCGGACGCATCATTTCGATCCGCGGCATCGCCGACCTTTGCAAAGCGCTGCTCAAGGCGGGCCTGATCGGCGGGGTCGCAGCGCTCGTTCTGTGGCGCACGAAAGATTCGATGCTCGCGCTTGCAGGGCAGCCTTTCGACAGCGCGCTCGGAACGACGGCAGCGCTCGTGATGGCGAGCGTGCTCACGATCGCAGCCGCGATGAGTGCAATCGCGGCCGTCGACGTTCCTCTTCAGCTCTGGCAATACGCGCGCAATCTGCGCATGACGCGCGAAGACGTGAAGCGCGAGATGAAGGAATCGGAAGGCGATCCGCACGTGAAAGCTGCGGTGCGCGCACAGCAGCGTGCGGCCGCACGTAAGCGCATGATGGCCGAAATTCCCAAGGCCGACGTCGTCGTTACGAACCCGACGCATTACGCGGTCGCGCTGCGCTACGAGCAGTCGATGCGCGCGCCGATGGTCGTCGCAAAAGGCGCGGATCTTCTCGCCGCACGGATCCGCGGCATCGCGGTGTTGCACCACGTGCCGATTCTCGAGGCGCCACCGCTTGCGCGCGCGCTCTACACGCATACCGAGCTCGGCGAGCACATTCCCGAGAAGCTCTATACCGCCGTCGCGGAAGTACTTGCTTACGTGTTCCAGCTTCGGAGCGGCGGCACGGCAGGGCTGAAGCCCCTCGGCGAAGTGGACGTGCCGGTTGAGCTCGACCCGCTGGCGGTGGCGCAATGAACGCGCTCGCTCTGCCTCGCCTCGGAGGCGCGGCCATGTTGAGGAGCCTCGCGGCACCGTTCCTCATCATCATGATCCTCGCGATGATGATCCTGCCGCTGCCTGCGGTGGCGCTCGATCTGCTGTTCACGTTCAATATCGCGTTCTCGGTGATGGTGCTGCTCACCGCGATGTACACCGTGCGGCCTCTCGAGTTCGCGATATTCCCCACGGTCCTGCTCGTGACGACGCTGCTGCGCCTTTCGCTCAACGTCGCGTCGACTCGCATCGTGCTGATCGACGGACACACCGGTACCGGCGCGGCCGGCAAGGTCATCGAGTCGTTCGGCAGCTTCGTGGTCGGCAGCAACTACGCCGTCGGTATCGTCGTATTCGTGATCCTGGTCGTCATCAATTTCGTCGTGATCACCAAAGGTGCGGGCCGCATCGCTGAAGTCGGCGCGCGCTTCACACTCGATGCGATGCCCGGAAAACAGATGGCGATCGACGCCGACCTGAACGCGGGCCTCATCGGTGAAGACGATGCGCGCCGCCGCCGCGCAGAAGTTTCGCAGGAGGCGGATTTCTACGGCGCGATGGACGGCGCGAGCAAGTTCGTGCGCGGCGATGCGATCGCCGGCATTCTCATCATGGTGATCAGCCTCGTGGGCGGCCTGATCGTCGGGGTCGTGCAGCATTCGATGTCGGTGGCGAGCGCAGCGAAGACGTATGCGTTGCTCACGATCGGCGACGGGCTCGTCGCGCAGATACCGGCCCTGATCATTTCGACTGCCGCAGGTCTGGTCGTGAGCCGCGTGGGCAGCGAGCAGAACATGACGCAGCAGTTCACGAGCCAGGTGCTGAACCGCCCGCAGGCATTCGCCATCACGGGCGGCATCATCGGTGTCCTCGGCCTCGTGCCGGGTATGCCGCATCTCGCGTTTCTTGCACTTTCTGCGGCACTCGGCGGCTGTGCCTATTACCTGCGGAAGCGGCAGCTCGTCGCGGCCGAGCCGAAAGAGGCGGTCGCTCCACCGCCGCCGACAGAGGCCGCGGATGTGACCTGGCAGGACGTGACGCCGGTCGACATTCTGGGACTCGAGGTCGGATATCGGTTGGTCCCACTCGTGGATCGCGGGCAGAACGGGGACTTGCTGAAGCGCATCAAGGCCATCCGAAAGAAGTTCGCGCAGGAGATCGGCTTTCTGCCGCCCGCAGTTCACATTCGCGACAACCTGGAATTGCGTCCGGCCGCGTATCGCATCCTGCTGAAAGGGGTCGAAATCGCGCATCACGAAGCTCACGCCGGAATGTTCCTCGCGATAAATCCCGGTCGCGTCGTGAACGAAGTGCCGGGCATCGTGACGACCGATCCCGCTTTCGGGCTGCCGGCCGTGTGGGTCGAAGCCGACGCGCGAAGTGTCGCGCAAGCAGCAGGCTATACCGTCGTCGATGCAAGCACGGTCATCGCTACGCACCTTTCGCAGATACTCAATACGCACGCCGCCGAGCTGCTCGGCCGACAGGAGGTCCAGCAGCTTATCGATCACCTGAACCGTGACAACCCGAAGCTCACCGAAGAGCTGGTTCCGAAAGCGTTGCCGCTCGCCACAGTTCAGAAAGTGCTGCAGAACCTGCTGGATGAACAGGTGCACGTGCGGGACATGCGCACGATCGTTGAGACGCTTGCGGCGCATGCAGGCCGCACGCAGGACCCTACCGACCTTACAGCCCAGGCGCGTATAGCGCTCGGGCGCGCTATTGCTCAGCAGATGTTCCCGGGCAGCTCCGAGATGCAGGTCATGGTGCTCGACCCGGCGCTCGAGCGCACGCTGCTGCAGGCGGCAACGCTCGAGTCGTCCGTCATCGAGCCCCAGCTTGCCGAACAGCTTGTAAATGGCGCGCGCAGCGCCGCGGAAAAACAGGAGCAGTTCGGGTTGCCCGCACTGCTGGTCGTGCCGGCGCCATTGCGCGTGCTGCTCTCTCGTTTCCTGAGAAGGGCGATTCCGCAGCTCAGGGTCATGTCGCACGCCGAGGTGCCTGATTCGCGCGCGATCAAAGTCGTATCCATCGTAGGAAACCAATGATGAGAATGCACAGCTTTTCCGGCACGACATCGCGCGAAGTTCTGCAGAAAGTGAAGCAGGCGCTCGGCGATGACGCGCTCATCCTTTCCAATCGGGAAGTCGCTGGCGGCATCGAAGTCGTCGCTCTTGCTGCAGCTGAAGCAAGTCTCGCGGCGAGTTCGCGCACTCGTGCTGCAGAGCCCACGCGCATTGCAGCTTCGGCCGGGATCAGCACAGAGCCGGAAGTGAGGCGCTCTCGCGCGACATACGTGCCACAACCGACGGTCGTGCATTCCGCGGAAAGCCTCGAAGGCATCCTGAGCGAGATCCAGAGCCTCAAAAGCATGCTCAGACACGATATCGCGTCGCTGACCGGCACAGAGAAATGGCAGCGGCCCGCCTCGCCATGGTGCGGCACGCGCGAGCTGCTCGACATCGGATTTACGCCTGAGCTCGCCCAACGCCTCGGCACTGCCACAGCGGATGAGGATACGACGGCAAGCGTCGCGCAGAGGCTGCAAGGAATGCTCAAAGTCGCGCGAGCCGACGAAGTGGTGGAGGAGGGAGGTGTTTATGCGCTGGTGGGGCCGACGGGCGTAGGGAAGACCACGACCGTCGCAAAGATCGCGGCGCGCTGCGTCGTGCGCTTCGGGTCCTCGAAAGTGGCGCTCCTTACGACGGACGGTTATCGCATCGGCGGCTATGACCAGCTGCGCATCTATGCCCGCATTCTCGGTGTGACCGTGCATGCGGTCCGTGACGCAGACGACCTCGCCACTGCTTTGGCCGAGCTCTCCGGCCGGCATCTCGTCCTGATCGACACGATCGGGATGAGCCAGCGGGACCGCATGGTCGCGGAACAGGCTGCGATGCTTGCCGGCGCCGGAGATGTGAAGCGACTCCTCCTCGTGCAGGCGACCACGAACACCGCCACGCTGGATGAGGTGGTCCGCGCATACAAAGAACACGGCGTGCACGGCTGCATAATCACGAAAACCGACGAAGCCGCAAGCCTCGCGCCTGCGCTCGACGGTGTGGTGAGACACGGTCTTCCACTGCACTACGTCACCGACGGACAGCGCGTGCCGGAAGACCTGAGACTGCCGGATGCCGAAGCGCTCGTGCGCGAAGCACTTCAGGCGACGACTGACGATGAGAATGACTTCGCATCGCGCGGGGTCATGCAGCGTGGAAGCGACGAGCAGTCAGCGGTTGTTCCCCACGACGTTAGCCCACCGGCCTTGCCCAAAGTCCTGCGGCCATTAGGCCTGCATGCCCAGATGCGAGTGGTTCATGGCTGATACCCGTTTCGATCAGGCCGAAGGCTTGCGGCGCATGTTGAAGTTCTCACGCGCGCGCACGGTTGCGGTAATGGCCGGCACCCGCGGCGCAGGCGCGACGAGCTGTGTCCTGAATCTCGCTGCCGCGCTCGTGCGGCAGGGCAGGCGTGTGCTTGCAGTCGATGAGAATTCAGACAGAAGCCTCCCGGAGCTGCTTGGAGTTCGCCCGCGCTTCGATCTGCGCGATGCGATCGAAGGCACGTGTGCTCTGGCTGACGCGCTGTTGCGGGCACCGGGTGGTGTATCGGTGCTTACTGCCGCAAAAGCCGTTCGTGCGCTGCCGCGACTCGATCGCTGGTCCGAAGCACGCGCCATTCGATGCTTCGTGGAGCTCGATCATGCCGCCGATGTGGTGTTGCTCGACGTGCGCCACGACGCGGAAGAACCCTCCCCGTTTGCTGCTGCGGCGCAGGAAATGATCATGGTGGTGACTCCGGCATCCTCGTCCATCACCGGCGGATATGCAGCGCTAAAGCGGATGAGCCGCACGCATGGACGCAAACGCTTCCGGCTGCTGGTGAACCGCGCATCCGATGACGCCACGGCGTATCGGGTGCACACGAACATGGCGGACGTTGCCAGGAAACATTTGAATGCGGCGCTCGAATTCATGGGCGCCGTCCCGTGCGACACGGCGATTGCCGAGTCTGCACGCGGTTTTGCTTCTGCTGTGGACGCGGCGCCGACGGCCGCCGCGTCGCGGCGCTTCAGCGAGCACGCCACCGCGATGTTGCGGTGGTCTGCGCCGCAGAACGATTCGAGCCGTCTCGACAACTTTATGCAACGCGCCATATACGGGAGCCGTCTCGCTGCCGTCGGCGCAGGAGTCTGACCATGTACGCTGAAACCACGGAACAGGAAGTTGAGGCACGTGTACGCGACCTCGCGCCACTCGTCAAACGTATCGCCCACCACATGATGGCGTCGCTGCCGCCGTCGGTGGAGATCGATGACGTTATACAGTCCGGCATGATGGGGCTGCTCGATGCGGCGCGGCGATATCAGACATCTGAAGGCGCGCAATTCGAGACCTATGCCGTGCAGCGGATACGCGGTGCCATGCTCGACGGCCTGCGGCAATGCGACTGGCTGCCGCGCGGAATCCGGCGCAGCCTCCGGCGCGTCGAAGCGATGATTTGCCGGCTCGAACAGCAGCACGGACGAACCCCGACAGAATCGGAGCTAGCCAAAGCTCTCGACATGTCGCTCGCGGAGTATCAGCAGCTGCTGCAGGACGCGCGCGGCTACCAGATCGTCTCGTACGAGGATTTCAGCGGCGACGATGAAGACTCCTTTCTGGAGCGACACGCCACTGGTCCCGAGAACGACCCGCTCGAGTTCCTCGAAGATCGGAACGTGCGCCAAACGCTCGTGTCAGGCATCGAAGAGCTGCCGGAACGCGAAAAGCTCGTCATGGCGCTGTATTACGAGCAGGAGCTCAATCTGCGCGAGATCGGCGAAGTGCTCGGCGTGAGCGAGTCGCGAGTCTGCCAGATTCATACCCAGGCGATCGCGAGGCTCCGTGTGCGTATGCGCGAGGTGTCACGCTGAGCAGCACCGTTCGCACACGCAATAAAGTAAAACGTGTTAGCCGCGAATGAGCTGCTGACACGCGCTTGCGATACCCGTACTCGGGTACCATCGACGCATGTGCCGGCTCGAGTTTTTGGTTGGACCTCGCGGTTGCATGCGACCACGCCCGAATCGTGGCGAATCGTATCTGACGGTTGCAGTAATCCTTTGGCTTTGTGGATGCGTGCTGCCCGCTGTGAGCGCGACAGCGGCAGCGGGCCAGCCCAAGCGTGCGGCCGATACGATGGCCGAGCGCGTCCGGCCATGCACGAGCTGCCACGGCAAGGAAGGCCGCGCGACGAGCCAGGGCTATCTTCCCCGCATCGCCGGTAAACCCGCGAGGTACCTGTACAACCAGCTCGTGAATTTTCGCGAGGGGCGGCGACACTACGCGCTCATGAGCTACCTCGTGGATCACCTGAGTGACGCGTATCTGTACGAAATGGCGGGGTATTTCGCAGCCCTCGACGTGCCGTACCCGCCGCCGCAGACCGCGAGCGCGTCGCGCGCAGTCATCACTCGGGGTGAAGCACTCGTGAGACAAGGCGATCCGGCCCGCAACGTTCCCGCATGCGTCGAATGCCACGGCGACAATCTGATGGGCGCTGTCGCCGGTGTTCCGGGGCTGCTCGGGCTGTCGGTTGATTACCTGCAAGCCCAGCTCGGACAGTGGAGAACAGGAACGCGTC
>DASRIK010000637.1:0-2132 GCA_035650035.1 Burkholderiales bacterium
CTGGATCGGCGAGTAGCGCTGTTGCTGAATGGATGCCGGCACCGCGAAGATCAGCAGGGCGACAATGGCCGCGACATAGGCCTCCACCACGGCGAGGGGGCTGACGCCGGCGATCCACATCATGGTGGTCGTGGTGTCGCCCACGACGCTGCCGGCGCCTCCGGCGTTTGACGCCGCCACGATTGCCGCGAGATAGCCGATATGGACTTTGCCGCGGAAGACGTGGCGCGCCACCGTCCCGCCGATCAGAGCCGCTGCGATGTTGTCGAGGAAGCTCGACAGCACGAAGATCATGACAAGCAGAACAAACGCGCCTTTCCAGTCTTCGGGCAGAAAGCGCGGGAGCACCGCCGGAACGCCGCTCTCCTCGAAGTGCTTCGCGAGCAGCGCGAAGCCGAGCAGCAGGCCGAGCAGATTCGCGAGAATCACCCATTCGTGCAGCAGGTGCAGGCCGAGCCCCGCGAACCCGGTGCCGGTCTTGAAGCCGGTGAAGACGAGCTTGTACAGGATGATCGTGCCGAGCCCGATCAGCGCAACCCTCAGTGTGTGGTGATGGAAAAACGCGACGCCGAGCAGCGTAAGCGCGAACAATATGAAATCGACGGGAATGCCGAAGAGCTCTACGGGAACCGGAGCTGCTGCGTCTCCGGCACGAGCGAACGTTGCAGCAGCGGCGAGGCTTGCCGCGAGACCCAGGCGTGCTTTCATTTTTTCACCAGCGTCACAGGTACGTCGGAAAGGTGCAGGACCTTCGTAGCGACGGAGCCCATGAGAAGCGCAGTCATCCCGCTGCGGCCGTGTGTGCCCATGATGATTTTGTCGAAGCCACCGCTACGGGCGAAGGCTGCAATCTTCTCAGCGGGATCGCCGATCAGCACATGCGCCTTGTAAGGGATCCCCGCGCGATCCAGCAATCGCTTGGCAGGCATCAAGGCCGCGGCACCATGCTCCAGCTGCATGTGTTTGATCTCGTTCGGCTTGAGAAAACGCCTGAGCTCCGGCGCATCGGCCTTGTCCTGCACATTGATCAGATGCACTTCCATGGGTTCGCGGCCGTTCATCAATGCGATGACGTGGCGCACCACGCGTTCCGACGCGGGCGATCCGTCGACCGGAATCAGCGCTTTCAGCATGGCGTCTCCTCCTGCAGCGAATAAATTGTCAGGATCCCACGCCGGACGCGCCGATGGGCGTCGCAGCGTCGAGCGTCCTTCACCTTTCACGAAACGGAACCGTTGCGTGCTCGGGCAAAGGTCTCGCTTACAACGCTGCGGTTGTCGACAGGGCCGGGGATCGGCTGACGCCGCGTCCCGTGATGACGACCCTGCCGCGGGGCTCATTCGCATGCCCCGTAGCTACTCCCCTTTGGAGCGCCTTTTCAGAGAACTCAGGAAAGGCGCACGGGTTTTAACACGCGGATTTCATAGCCGTCAACAAACGGCACCACGCGCGTTTTTCCAGCGGATCGAATGCCTGGTTGCAAACCTTCTGTCTTCCATCAAACCTTGCGCACGCGTTACGTAGCTCGTCGATTCGCCGATTGCTGTATTCTTCGTCTAGATTCGACAGACACTCAGCTGTACGCATGCATGGAGGCATTATGAAAAAGAAATCTGTCATCGAAGCCGATCTCGACCCGACGGGTTCCCGGCATACTCGGCCGGGCGCGAAAGCAGCAGAAGTCGCGATCAGGGATTCGAAGCTCGCGGAAAAGCGCCTGAAGAAAATCACGAGCACATCGTCACGGGGTCGTGCGGGCGCAACAGCCGCAAAGCGTCCTGCCGCCGCGAAACGCAAGCGCGCCCGCTAGCCGCACGCCTTTGAGTTCGGCTCACTCGAGCCGCGCCCCCGCGACAGCGACTCTCACGCTGGCCGCGCTTGGCGTCGTATATGGGGACATCGGCACGAGTCCCCTCTACGCCTTCAAAGAGGCGTTCTCGGGCACGCACGCGGTACCTCTATCGCCGGAAGCGGTGATGGCGGTCCTGTCGATGATGTTCTGGGCCGTGACGCTGGTGGTATCGCTGAAGTACGTCACGTTCCTGCTTCGTTTCGACAGCAAGGGCGAAGGCGGCTCGCTGGTCCTGCTCACGTTCGCGCTCCGGGCGGCCAGGAACCGGCCCGGAGTGGCG